>JACDBE010000134.1 GCA_013695075.1 Acidimicrobiia bacterium | reverse complement strand
GGTCGCGGGCTGCAGCTGGTTGCCCGCTGGTCACTGCAGCTGGGACACGCCGCCCGAACCATGCCACCCGTACGCGGGCCAGGACGTCGACGTCGCGCTCCACCTCACCATCAACCTCGCGCAGCCTCGCCCACTACTGTCGGAAACGTCGTCGAGATGCGTCGGCGGCGATGTAGGAGCGGCAATGGCCAAGCTGATCTATGCGTCGAACGTGTCCCTCGACGGCTGTACCGAGGACGAACGCGGCGCCTTCGACTGGGCCACGCCGGACGACGACGTGTTCGCGTTCATCACCGACCTCATGCGGTCCGCGGGCACCTACCTGTACGGGCGGCGCATGTACGACACGATGGCCGTCTGGGAAACCGACGCCGCCCTGGCCGCACAGTCGGACCTCATGAGCGACTTCGCGAACGTCTGGCAGGCGGCGGACAAAGTCGTCTACTCCACGACCCTGGCCGCGGTGTCAACGGCCAACACCCGGCTCGAACGCCACTTCGACCTCGGCGCGGTACACGACCTGAAGGCCGCGGCCAGCAGCGACCTCATCGTGGGAGGTCCGAACCTCGCGGCACAGGCTTTCAAAGCCGGGCTGGTTGACGAGTGCCACCTGTTCATCTGGCCCGTAGTCCTCGGTGGGGGCAAGCCGGCGCTGCCGACCGACACGCGCGCCGAGCTCGCACTCCTCGACGAGCGCCGATTCACCAACGGCGTCGTACACCTCCGCTACCGCCCCCTATAGGGAAGACTGCGTCGCAGCAACGTCTGCCGCGGCCGCAACCGAGCCCTACGGGCGCTCACCCCCTGCTTCGAAGAACATGCGTGCGACCCGTCGGGGGTCCCGGCCTGTAGCCAGCGCGGCGCTGACGAGCAACCTCTCGTTGTCCGATGGCATGCCGTGGCGCGTCAGTGTCCTGGCGACGCGACTATCGATTGGAAAGGCGTTTCCCTTCACGCAGTCTCGGACGAAACAGGCTAGAGACGGTGGCCAAGAATCGGTTGTAGGTGGCGGGCATCACCTTATCCGCCGGGTAGGTGGCCTCGAGGTGGCGCTCCAGGTCAACCAGCACCACCGTGTTCACCGCAGGGTGCGAGCCCAGGTCGGCCACCAGGCGGCGCAGACGGTGGCCGTAGACCCATCGGGTCTACACCGCCAGGCGGCTGTCGCGGGCCAAGAAGGCGGCGACCCACGCCCCCAGCGTCGGCGGCGTCGCAGTGTTGAGCGGTACCACATTGGTCACCTCAACTACTTACCCGCTGCTCAACCCGGCGTTGTGGCAGCAAACGCGGTCGAACGGTACGCAGCAGGTGCGACGTTCCAAGGCTTTCGGGGCGCGCTGTCGCCCGTGGCGGCAGAGATTGTGGCATTTACCGCCGCACCAATGCGCGCTGGGTTGGGTCGCTACCGGCTACTCAGTGGGCAGCGTCTAATGGCCCTATGTCGCTGCCGGCTCCCCAGATGAAACTCTATTTCGGCGGCGGCGCTTCACCATGGCGGTGTGGGTGGCGGCGAACTGCCCGGTTCGGATCGCCCGCCGCATGGTCTTCATCAAGGTCAGTGTGTAGTGCAGGTTGTGGATGGTCACCAGGCGGGGGCCGGTGATTTCCCTGGTGGCGAACAGATGGCGCAGGTAGCCCCTGGAATACCGGCCGCAGGTAGTGCATCCACACTCCTGTTGCAGCGGCTCGGTGGAGACGGCCCAGCGCACCAGCTTGATCGAGTAGTCGCCGTCGGGATGAAGCACCTTGCCGTGGCGGGCCAGCCGGGTGGGGATGACGCAGTCGAACAGGTCGGCGCCGCGAGCCACGGCATCAAACAGCCCTTCGGTGTCCCCCAGACCCATCACGTAGCGCGGCGCCGCGGCCGGCAGTGCCGCCACCACGGTCTCGATGGCGGCATTGCGCTCGGCCACCGACTCGCCCACCGCCAACCCACCGATGCCGTAGCCGTCGAACCCGAGGGCGGCGGTGGCGTCCGCCGACCGCACCCGCAGCTCGGCGTCGGTGCCCCCCTGGACGATCCCGAACAGCGCCCGGTCGTCCCGGCGCCGTGCCCAAATCGACCGCTGCGCCCACCGGACCGTTTGTTCCATCGCCGCCGCCACCCGCTCCCTTGGTGCCGGTAGCCCGACGAGCACGTCCAGCGCCATGGCGATGTCGGCGCCGAGCGCCTCTTGCACCGCCACCGCCGCCTCAGGGTTGAGGCCGAACGTCGTCCCGTCATAGGAGGAACGGAACCGGACGCCTTCCTCGGACACCTCGGGATCGAGCGAGAACACCTGGTAGCCGCCGGAGTCGGTGAGAACGGGGCCGGTCCATCCCATCATGGCGTGCAGACCACCCAGCGCCGCCACCACCTCGGCTCCGGGGCGCAGCATGAGGTGGTAGGTGTTGGCCAGCAAGATGTCGACTCCTAGCGCCTCCAGATCGTCGCTGCCCAGTGCCCGCACCACCCCCCTGGTTCCGACCGGCATGAAGGCCGGGGTGGGTACGTCGCCGTGGGGGGTGTGCAGTATCCCGGTGCGGGCGGCACCGTCGCTGGCCTCCGGCTCCCACCACACCGCCGCTGTCACCGGGGCGGCCCCACCGGGTCGATCAGCATGGCGTCTCCGAACGACAGGAACCGGTAGCGGCGGGCCACCGCGGTGCGGTACACCTGCCGCCACCGCGGCCCCAGGGCGGCAGCCACGAGAGCGATCAGCGTGGTGCGGGGGGCGTGGAAGTTGGTGAGCATGGCGTCGACGATGGCAAAGTGATGCCCGGGGACGATGAAAAGGTCGCTCCACGCCTCCCCGGGACGCACCCGGTCACCGACCGCCGCCGACTCCAGGGTGCGCACCACGGTGGTCCCCACCGCCACCACCCGGTTCCCCGACTCACGGGCGGCGGCGATGGCGGCGGCGGTGGACCCCGGGATCTCGTAGCGCTCGCGATGGATGCGGTGGTCGGCGACGGCATCGACCGTCATGGGACGGAAGGTGTCCAACCCGACGTCGAGAACCACCTCGGCCATCGAGATCCCGGCTGAGGCGAGGGCGTCGAGCACGGGGCGCGTGAAGTGGAGCCCGGCGGTCGGTGCCGCCGCCGACCCCACCTCCTTGGCGAAGATGGTCTGGTACCGGTCAGGATGATCCAGGGTGCCGTGGAAATACGGTGGCAATGGCACCGACCCGACCTCGGGTAGCAGGTCGTCGACGTCGCCCCCGGAGCCCACCAGCGACACGGTGGCCACCCCCTCCACCGGAGCGGTCAGCATCTCGCCGTCGATGCGGTCGAAGCGCAGCCGGAGCCCCGGACGGAGGCGGCGGGCGGGTCGTAGCAGCGCCTCCCACCGCGCCCCGTCGAGGCGGCGCAGCAGCAGCATCTCCACGGCGCCTCCGCTGTCGGCCCGCTCCCCGACCAGCCGGGCAGCTCTGACCCGGGTGCGGTTGACCACCACCAGGTCGTTGGGCCGTAGCAGCTCCGGCAGATCGGCGATCAGCCGATCCTCCAGGGTGGCGGCCATCAGCAGGCGGGCGTCGTGCCGCGGCTCGATGGCCTCCTGGGCGACCAGGGCAGACGGAAGCTGGTAGTCGAAGTCGGCGACTCGCACCTGAGCGGCGAGGCTAGCTGCGGCCTCGTCGGTCAGATCCCGGCGACGTCACCTAGCGCTACCGTGGATGGATGCGCGCCCGTTCGCTTGGCATCCGTATCGGCCGAATGGAGCCGGGTGACCTCAACGCCATCACCGACGTGGCCGGGGTGCGGGTGGGGCACGCCACGCTGATCTCCGGTGAGGGCCCGCTGAAGCCCGGGGAGGGTCCGGTGCGCACCGGGGTGACCGTGGTGGTGCCCCATGACGGCGACGTGTGGACCGAGCCGGTGTTCGCCGGCGGCCACCGGCTCAACGGCAACGGGGAGTTGACCGGTCTGGAGTGGATCCGGGAGGCGGGCCTGCTGGGGGCGCCGATCGGGCTCACCAACACCCACAGCCTGGGTGTGGTGCGCGATGCCCTCATCGAGGCCGGGGCTCGCCAGCACGACTGGAGCGACGCCATCTGGGCGCTGCCGGTTGCCGGGGAAACCTATGACGGCGCTCTCAACGACATCAACGGCTTCCACGTGCGCCCCGAGCATGTTCACCAGGCGCTGGCCGCAGCCACCAGGGGCCCGGTGGCGGAGGGCAACGTGGGCGGGGGCACCGGGATGATCTGCCACGAGTTCAAGGGCGGTATCGGGACGGCGTCCCGCCGCGCCCGGGCGTGGATGGTGGGGGTACTGGTTCAGGCCAACTACGGCACCCGCCAGCTGCTGCGTATCGACGGGGTGCCGGTGGGCGCCGCCATCCCCACCGACACCGTGCCATCGCCATGGGACCAGGTGGACGCGGTGAACGCCCGGGCCACCGCCGAGGGAGGCTCGGT
This sequence comes from Acidimicrobiia bacterium, assembly GCA_013695075.1. Lineage (GTDB taxonomy): Bacteria > Actinomycetota > Acidimicrobiia > Spongiisociales > UBA5794 > JACDBE01. Next base: position 16,817 of record JACDBE010000134.1, on the reverse strand, counting down.
CATCGGCATCGTGGCCACCGACGCCCCCCTGCTCCCCCACCAGTGCGCCCGGCTGGCGCAGCGGGTGGGGATGGGTCTGGCCCGGATGGGGAGCTACGCCTCGCACGGATCGGGCGACCTGTTCCTGGCCTTCGCCACCGGCAACCGGCACCTGTCGCACGGCGGTGGCGAGGACGACCCCCGCCCCACCGTCGCCCTGCGCATGGTGGTCGACGACCACATCAACCCCCTGCTGGAGGCAGTGGCCGAAGCCACCGAGGAGGCCATCACGAACGCCCTGCTGGCCGCCGAGACGATGACCGGTCGCGACGGGATCACCGCCTACGCCCTCGACCCGGAGCGGCTGATGGAGCTGATGCGAGCCCACGGCCGCGGCTGAGTACTTCGGCTCGGAAACACGTGCGTGTTTCCGAGCCGAGCTGCGCCTCGCCCTGCGGGCTCGGCTCCGACCATGACGAGCGGCCTCCGGCCGCCTTGCCTACTCCCCACACCAGGACACGCATGCAATTCTGAAGAGGACCACTAAGCAGGCTCGGCGCAGATCTAAGCGCCGTCGAGCAGGGATCCTTGGGGACGAGCCGGCGGCGGTGGCGGTTCGACGCCCAGATGGGTGTAGGCGTTGGTGGTGGCCATCCGGCCCCGCGGGGTGCGTTGCAGCAGGCCCTCCATGAGGAGGAACGGCTCGTAGGCGTCCTCCACGGTCTCCGGGTCCTCGCCCACGGCGATGGCCAGGGTGGACAACCCCACCGGTCCCCCGCCGAACTTGTGGATGACGGCCTCGAGGATGAAGCGGTCGACCTTGTCCAGTCCGCGCCGGTCGACCTCGAACACCCCCAACGCCTCGTCGGCAACCGTGGCGTCGACGGTGCCGTCGCCGCGCACCGTGGCGAAGTCCCGCACTCGGCGCAGCAGGCGGTTGGCCACCCGGGGGGTACCCCGGGATCGGCGGGCGATGACCTCGGCACCCTCGGCGTCGATGACGACGTCGAGGATGCTCGACGAACGCTTGACGATGGCGGCCAGGTCACCCGACTGGTAGTAGTCGAGCCGGGCCACGTAGCCGAACCGGTCCCGCAGCGGCGGGGCCACCCGCCCCACCCGGGTTGTGGCGCCCACCAGGGTGAACCGGGGCAGGTCGAGTCTGATGGAGCGGGCCGCAGGTCCCTTGCCCACCACGATGTCGAGGGCGAAGTCCTCCATCGCCGGATACAGCACCTCTTCGACAGGGCGGGAGAGGCGGTGGATCTCGTCGACGAACAGCACATCGCCCGGCTCCAGGTTGGTGAGTACCGCTGCCAGGTCGCCGGGGCGTTCCAGCGCCGGCCCCGACGTCACCCGCAGGGTCACCTCCATTTCGCCGGCGAGGATGCCGGCCAGCGAGGTCTTGCCCAACCCGGGAGGCCCGGAGAACAGGACGTGGTCGATGGGCTCGTCACGCGCCTGGGCTGCCTGGATGAGGATCTCCAGGCGTCCCTTGAGGGCCGCTTGGCCGATGAAGTCACGCATGCGGCGGGGCCGCAACCCGGCGTCGACGCCGGCCTCACCGGGCAGTGGCGCCCCGGCGAGCAGGTTCTCCTCACGCATCGCGCCTCCCGAGGCGCCGCAGCGCCGCCCGCAACATGTCCTCGACCGGCTGGTCGGGGTCGAGCCCGGACACGGCGGCGCTGATCTCGGCGACCTCGTAGCCCAGCCCCTCCAGGGCGGTGCGCACCTCGGCGGCGCTCCCAACCGTGACCACCGTGGCCTCGCCGGCGTCGAGCCGGGGGCGCAGCTCCAGCATGAGCTTCTGGGCGCTTCGCTTACCGATGCCGGGGGCCAGGGTGAGGGCGGCGACGTCATCGATGAGCACCGCCCGCCGCAGCTCGGAGGTGGACAGCGTCCCCAGGATCCCCAGAGCCACCTTGAGCCCGATTCCAGGGACCCCGACCAGCACCCGGAACATGTCCCGCTCGTCCTCGGTGGGAAAGCCCACCAGGACCAAGGCATCCTCGCGGACGTGGAGATGGGTGTGGAGGACGGCGTCCTCGCCAATCCCGGGCAATTCCGCCAGACCGCGGGGGGTGACCGCCACCTCGTAACCGACCCCAGCGACGTCGAGCACCACCCGTTCCGTCTGCTTGGCCGCTAGTGACCCGCGCAGCCTGCCGATCATCGGGCCCGCTCCACCGCCAGCCGCAACGGCATCGCCTGCGCATGGCACAGGGCCACGGCGAGGGCGTCGGCGGCGTCGTCAGGCTCCGGCTTGGTGGCGAGCCCGAGCCGCATGGCCACCACCCGCGCCACCTGCTCCTTGCCGGCGGACCCGGAGCCGGTGACCGTGAGCTTGACGGCGCTGGGGGTGTACTCGGTGACCGGGATCCCGGCCTGGGCCAGCGCCAGCATCACCACCCCGCCCGCCCGCCCCACCGCCGTTGCCGTGTGCAGATTGCGGTTGACGAACACCTCCTCGATGGCCGCCTCGTCAACCCCGATGGAACGGACCAGCTCGACGAAGTCGGCGTGGAGGTCTCGTAGCCGGGTGGCCACGGGCGCCGCCGGGTCGGTGCGGATGACCCCGGCGGCCATCGGATGGATGGAGCCGGCGGCGACCTCGATGACGCCGTAACCGGTTGTGGTGAGACCGGGATCGATGCCGAGTACGAACATATGTTTGGTCAGCGTACCCACCCGCACCCCCACCGCCAAGCCTTTCGGTTCTTCGGCTCGGAAACACAGTGTTTCCGAGCCGAGCTGCGCCTCGCCCTGCGGGCTCGGCTCCGACCGTGGCGAGCGGCCCCCGGCCGCCCTTCCTTTCTCGGGCGGTCCGGCACAGCCGCACCGCCCGAACCGAGGGGGCCGGGACAAAGCCCGCCCCCTCGGCACCCCCACACCACAGCAACAACACACATGCATTCCTGAACCACTAAGAATGCGACGGTCGGTGCGGGCGGCGGCGTCGAGGTATCAGCCGACGGACGCGAGGATCTCGTCGGGGATGTCGAAGTTGGCGAAGACCTCTTGGACGTCGTCGAGGTCGTCGAGCGCATCGACCAGGCGCAGCACCTTGCGGGCGTTGGGCTCGTCGAGTTCCACCGATGTCGACGGCAGCTGGGTGACCTCCGCCTGCTCGACCGCTACCCCGGCGGCCTCCAGCGACGCCCGCACCGCGGCCAGGTCGCCGGGCGGGCACACGATCTCCCACAGTTCGGCCGAGCCGGTGACGTCCTCGGCGCCGCCGTCGAGGGCGGCCAGCAGCACGGTCTCCTCGTCGCCGGAGGCGACGATCATGCCTTTGGGAGCGAACAGGTAGCCCACCGACCCCGGCTCGCCCAACGAACCACCCATCCGGGTGAATGTGGAGCGGACGTCGGCGGCGGCCCGGTTGCGATTATCGGTGAGGACCTGTACGTACAGGGCGACGCCGCCGGCGGCGTAACCCTCGTACCAGATCTCCTCGTAGTCGACCCCGTCGAGGTCGCCACCGCCGCGGGCGACGGCCCGCTCGATGTTGTCCTTGGGCACCGAGGCGTCCTTGGCCTTCTCGATGGCGTTGTACAGGGTGGCGTTGCCCTCGGGATCGGTGCCGCCGTTGCGGGCAGCCGCCTCCACGGCGCGGATCAGCTTGGCGAACAGCTTGCCCCGCTTGGCATCCTGGCGCTCCTTGCGATGCTTGGTGTTGGCCCACTTGGAATGCCCCGCCATCAGGTCGCCTCCATCAGATCGATCAACATGCCGTGGATGCGGTCGTCGCCGGTCAGCTCGGGATGGAACGAGGTGGCCACGACGTTGCCCTGACGCACGAACACCGGTCGGGGCTCCCCGGTGGCCGGGTCAGGCACCGAACTGAGCACCTCGACGGCGGCGCCCACCTTGTGGATCCACGGAGCTCGGATGAACACCGCGTGCACCGGAGCATCGAAGCCGGCAACGTCGAGGTCAGCCTCGAAGCTGTCCACCTGCCGGCCAAAGGCATTGCGCTCCACCACCACGTCGAGGGTACCCAGCTGCGGTTGGTCTGGCCCGGTGGTGGCGGCGGCCAGCAGGATCATCCCGGCGCAGGTCCCCAGCACCGCCATGCCTTCGTCGATGCGGTGGCGCAGCGGGTCAATGAGCCCGTACAGGGAGGCCAACCGGCCCATGGTGGTCGATTCCCCACCGGGGATGACCAGGGCATCCACCGCCGCCAGCTCCTCGGGGGTGCGCACCTCCACCGGCTGGTGCCCCAGCCGCGACACCACGGCCAGGTGCTCGCGGAAGTCACCCTGAAGAGCCAGCGCCCCGATAATCATCGGTCACAGCCCCCGGTCCTGCATCCGATCCTGCGGCTGCAGCGTGTCGACGTTGATGCCCACCATGGGCTCGCCCAGGTTGCGGGACACCTTGGCGATCTTGTCCGGATCCCTGAAGAAGGTGGTGGCCTCGACAATGGCCCGAGCCCGGTCGGAGGGATCACCCGACTTGAAGATCCCCGAGCCGACAAACACTCCATCGCAACCGAGCTGCATCATCAGGGCGGCATCCGCCGGGGTGGCGATGCCGCCGGCAGCGAAGTTGACCACCGGGAGCTTCCCGGTTCTGGCGACCTCGGTGAGGAGGTCGTAGGGGGCAGCCAGCTCCTTGGCGGCACTCATCAGCTCGTCAGGCCCCAGGATGGTGAGCCGCCGGATCTGCCGGTTCATGATCCGCATGTGGCGCACCGCCTCCACCACGTTGCCGGTACCGGGTTCGCCCTTGGTGCGGATCATCGCCGCCCCCTCCCCGATGCGACGCAGCGCTTCACCAAGGTCCCTGGCACCGCACACAAACGGCACGGTGAAGGCCCGCTTGTCGATGTGGTGGTCGTCGGCCGGGGTCAGCACCTCGCTCTCGTCGATGTAGTCGACACCCAGCGATTGCAGCACCTGGGCCTCTACGAAATGACCGATGCGGGCCTTGGCCATGACCGGGATCGACACCGCTTCGATGATCTCGTCGACTCGGGAGGGATCGGCCATGCGGGCCACCCCACCCACCGCCCGGATGTCGGCGGGCACCCGCTCCAGCGCCATCACCGCCACCGCCCCCGCCTCCTCGGCGATCCTGGCCTGCTCGGCGGTGACCACGTCCATGATCACCCCGCCCTTCAACATCTCGGCGAGGCCGCGCTTGACCAGATCGGTGCCGTGCTCGCCTGGGGACATGTCACGCTCCGCAACGAGGGAGCTCCGATGCTACCGGCCCGACAACCCTGTCCTTGCGCCTATTGCTGCGGGCTCCTCGGCCGACGCCGGTGCGGTGCGGTGGGGGGCCCAACCCCAACCGCCGCCGAGGCAAGCCCAACAGCACACCCTCCTCAGGCTGGGAAGGGTGAGAGTGCTGCCAAATTGGCGGAGGGGAGCGCCTGCGCTCCCCTCCTGGTCGTCAGCTGCGTGAGATCAGTACGGGAACTGGCCGTAGTAGGTCTCGTGCGCCTGGCGAGAGTCGTCGTTCCAGTCGGCCTCCATGTAGTCGGGGGCGTCCTTGATCTGGTCCTTGGTCAGGTTCACCATGACCCGCTGGTTCTCATGGTCTACGCCGGTGATCGAACCGGCGGGGATCAGGCGCTTGTGCCCGAAGATCCACCACCCGGTGTCCACGACCACATGGTTGTAGTCGGTTGACTCGGTGCCGGTGGCGTAGCTGCTGGCGTCGATCTTGCCGATGCTGCCATCGGTGGCCTCGACGTCGTACCCGACGAGATCGCCTTCCTGCGTCCACATGGGGTCACGCTGGCTCCACACGTTGGTCATGTTCCCTCCTCTGGGTTGAATGACCTGTCCTCCCTACGTACCCCAAGGAGGTGGTCGCAAACCAGCTAAATCGAGGCGCTTCCGCCGGCACCCCCGGTCAGGGTTGCGTGGCGGGGGGCGACCAGCGGGCCGCCCGCTTGCCGAGAAAGGCGTCGATGCCCTCCTGGGCGTCGGCCATGGCGGCATTGTGGGTCATCACCGCCTTGGTGTGCTCGTAGGCGTCCGGCTCGGACAAGTCGACCTGCCGATAGAAGGCGGCCTTGCCGATCCCGATCACCGCCGCGCTGAACCGGGTGACGGCCGCCACCAGCTCGTCGACGGTGACGTCGAGCAGCTCGGCGGGGACCACCCGGTTGACCAGACCCCAGTCGAGCGCCGTCTGCGCCGAGATGGGTTCGCCGGTGAGCAGCATTTCCATGGCGCGCTTGCGTCCAACGGCGCGCGAGATGGGCACCATCGGGGTGGAGCAGAACAGCCCGATCTTGACCCCGGGGGTGGCAAAGGTGGCGGTATCGGCGGCGACCGCCAGGTCGCAGGCGGCCACCAGCTGGCATCCGGCGGCGGTGGCGACGCCGTGCACCCTGGCGATGACCGGCTGGGGGATCTCGTGGATCAGCTCCATCATCACCGTGCAGGCGTCGAACAGCTTGCGGTAGAAGGTGTCGTCGCGGTCGACCATCTCCGCCAGGTCGTGGCCGGCGCTGAAGGCGGGGCCGTTGGCGGCGATGACCACCGCCTCCACCGACCGGTCGGCACCGACGGCGGTGAGGGCCGCCGCCACCTCGGTCATCATGTCCAGGCTCAGCGGGTTGCGCCGCTGCGGTCGGTTGAGGGTCACCCTGGTGACCGGCCCGGTGTCGACGAGGATGTGCTGGAACGTCATCCGGTCAGTCTACGGCGACGGGCGGTCGGCGCCCGCCGAACGGCATTGACGCCGAGGGCATCGTGGTAGGCAGCCAGGTACCCCGCCAGCACCGGGGCCCGGTCGAAACGGGCCACCCGTTCGGTCCCGGCGGCGACCAAGACCCGGCGGGCGGCGTGGTCGTCGAGGAGCCCGGCCACCGCCCATCCCAGGGCGTCGACGTCACCGGGCGCCACCCACCGGGCAGCTGACCCAGCGACGTGGACGAACCCGGGCAAGGCCGACGCCACCAGGGCACAGCCCGCCGCCATCCCTTCGACCAGGATGACGCCGAAGCTCTCACCTACGGTGTTGGGGGCCACCATCACCTCGCTGCTCGCCAGCAGCCGCCGCTTGGTGTCGTCGTCGACCCGACCGTGCGACCGAGCACCGGGAACGGCCACCCCCAGCCGCTCCACCCCGACGATGTCCAGACTCGCCCGGGGCACCCGACGCCGCACCGCGGGCCAGGCCCCCAGCAGCACGTCGAGGCCCTTGCGGGCGTCGTCCCTGCCCACGAACACCACCGACCCGGGTCGTTTGGGCCGTTTCCCCCAGATGGCGAGATCGATCCCGTTGGGCACCAACCGCACCTCGGTGATCCCGGACACCACCGACGCCGCCACCGGGGACACTGCGGTCACCACCGCCGCCCGGGACAGCACCCGCCGCACCGCCGGTCGACCCACCCGGATGCTGCGGCGCATCAGTGTGGAGGCGTCGGCGTGCAGGGTGGCAACCACCGGGGCCGACGCCGTCGCCATTGCCGCCAGCGACACCGCCGGTACCAGCGGTTCGTGGACGTGGACCACGTCGGCGTCGGCGATGGCCTCGGCCACCATGCGCCACACCCGGGGCGCGAGCGCCACCGGTGCCGCCGACCGGTTGACCGGCACCACTCGGGACCGTCCCACCAGCCGCACCCCGGGATCGTTGCCGACCCCCGGCCCCACCACCACCGGCTGATGCCCGTCGTCCCGGAGCCAGCCGGCCAGCTTGCCCACCTGGTCCTGGACCCCGCCGAACCGGCCCAGGTCGTAGGGGCACACCAGGGCGACCCTCATGTTTGCGCCCGATCGCTGGGCCAATTGGGCTGGAACAGGTGCCACTGCTCGGGGGCGCGGCGGATGAGCTCCTCCAGGGCGTTGGCGAACGCCTGGGTGGCGGCGGCCACCCGCTGCGGTCTGGTGGCGAGGTCGGGTATGTCGATGGGTTCGTCGATGACGTAGATATTCCCCCGACCCTTGGCGAAGAAGCACGCCACCGGGATCAGGGCGGCCCCGGTGCGCTCGGCCAGCGTGGCCGGGCCCGCCGGCAGCGTGGTCTCCTCGCCGAAGAACAGCACTGGGACCCCCCGGCCGGACAGGTCCCGGTCGGCCACCAGCGCCACCGTGCCACCGTCCTGGAGACGCCGTATCAGCTTGGCGGTGATGTAACGGTCCTGACCGGCGACCACCACGTCCATTCCCATCTTGCGGCGCAACTCGATGAACCAGGCAACCAGCCGCCGGTTGGGCAGTCCTTCGGCCGCCGCCAGCACCGGGACCCCCAGGTCGACGGCGATGAGCCCCGCCGACTCCCAGTTGCCCGAATGGGGCAGGGCGACGATGACTCCCTTGCCCCTGGCCGACGCCTCCGTCAGCCGCTCCGGGTTGATCACCCTGCTGGCGGCGAGAATGCCACCGGTGCGCCGGGGGGTGACCCAGAACACTTCGGCCCAGTAGCGGCCGTAGCTGGCGAACATCGACCGGGCTCGCCGCACCGTTGCCGCCTCCTCGCCGACTACGCGGGCCAGATGACGCCGCACCAGCGCCAAGCGGTCCCTGGCCAGGAACGAGGCGGACCAACCGACCGCCTCGCCCAGCCGGCGCGCCACCGGCTCGGGTAGCAGCGAGATGGCACCGGCAGCCAGCCGGTACAGGGCATAAGCGCCCACGCCCTCCAGGCGACTCACCGTTCGAGCTGTTCCCAGGTCTTGCGGATTCGCTGCAGCACGGTGAGGCCGGCGAGGATCACGAATATCCACAGCACCGGGTACAGCACCTTGTGCCCGCCGCCGATGCCGGCGGCGAAAACCCCGATGAGGATGAGCAGCATCCGCTCGGCGCGGCCCATCCACCCTCCCCGACCCTCGGCACCCCAGCTCTCCGCCATGGCGCGCACGTAGGGGGTGAGCAGCGAGAAGGCCAGGGCGAACAGGCACAGCATCAGCGCCGTCTCCTCCTCGCGCAGGCTGAAGGCCAGCCCCGACCAGATGGCGATCTCACCGAACCGGTCGGACATGGTGTCGACAAAGGCGCCCCGGATCGACGCCTTGCCCTGATGGCGGGCCAGCGGGCCGTCGACGGCGTCGAGGATGCATCCCACGGCGGCGATGCCGGCACCCAGCGTGTAGCGCTGGGCGGCGATGAGGATCGAACCGGCGAAGGTGACGACAAGGCCGGCGGCGGTGACCACCGTCGGGGTCAACCGCGCCTTGGACAGCACAACGGCAATGGGGTCCAGGATCGGGGCGATCCGGCTCCGGCCCTTGAGGTCGAGCAAACTCGTCCTCCTTCCGCCAAGAAAGTTACCAGCTTGCGGGCCCCCTCCTCCGAAACGGCACCACCCGCGAAGACGGGGGAGAGCGCTGGCTACACTCGCCGGGCCGCACGACCTCGCGCCACCCTGTCCTGGGAAAGGATCTGGATGACCGACGCCACCGCCAAGCTGCGAATTGCCGACAAGGACCACGAGCTGTCCACGGTCCCATCTACGATCGGCGATGTAGGTCTCGACATCGGGGCGTTGCGCAGCGACACCGGCTTTGTCACCTTCGATCCGGGCTATGCCAACACGGCGAGTACCGAGAGCAACATCACCTACATCGACGGCGGCAACGGGACCCTGTGGCACCGCGGGTACAAGATCGAGGACCTGGCGGAGAACTGCGGGTTCCTCGAGGTGGCCTACCTGCTGCTGTTCGGCGAACTCCCCGACCAGGACGCCCTCGACGCCTGGCGGGCCAAGGTGCGCCAGCACACCCTGCTCAACGAGGAACTGAAGCGGTTCTTCGACGCCTTTCCTCGCAGCGCCCATCCCATGGCGATTCTGTCTTCGGCCACCAACGCCATCTCCACCTTCTACGAGGCCTACTACAACCCCAAGGACCCCGACGCGGTGCGCGAGAGTGCCACCCGGCTCATCGCCAAGATGCCAACCGTGGCCGCCTGGGCATACAAGAAGTCCATCGGGCAGCCGTACATCTACCCCCGCAACGACCTCAGCTACGTGGAGAACTTCCTCCACATGATGTTCGCCCTCCCCGTTGAGGACTCGCCGGTGGACAAGGTGGTGGCCCAGGCCCTCAACGTGCTGTTGATCCTGCACGCCGACCACGGGCAGAACTGCTCGACGGCGACGGTGCGCTTCGTCGGTTCCAGCCAGGCCAACTTGTTCGCCTCGGTCGCCGCCGGGATGAACGCCCTATGGGGTCCGCTGCACGGCGGGGCCAACCAAGAGGTGGTGGAGATGCTCCACGCCATCCACGTCGATCCCGACATGACGGTGGAGAAGGCGGTGAGCCGAGCCAAGGACAAGAACGACCCCTACCGGCTGATGGGTTTCGGCCACCGCATCTACCGCAACTACGACCCCAGGGCCAAGATCCTCAAGCGTTTCGCCGACGATGTGCTGGGCACGGTCAGCCGGGACGATCCGCTGCTGGAGATAGCCAATCACCTGGAAAAGGTGGCGCTGGAGGACGACTACTTCGTCAGCCGCAAGCTGTACCCCAACGTCGACTTCTACTCGGGGTTGATCTTCCGGGCGCTGGGGTTCCCCACCAGGATGTTCACCGTGCTGTTCGCCATCGGCCGGCTCCCCGGCTGGATCGCCAACTGGATGGAGATGCACGAGCACGGCGACAACAAGATCGCCCGCCCCCGGCAGATATACACCGGCGAGGCGCTGCGCGACTTCGTCCCCATCGCCGAGCGGTGAACTCTCGCCGGCGATAACCGGCGCTCACCACGGGCCGGGGGGGATCTCCTCGTCGTAGGTCTCTACCACGGTGCCATCGATGCCATCGACCCGCACCAGCCCCCGCCGCGAGGGCGGGTCGTCCGCGGAGAACACCAGCACGTTCCAGATGGGCCGGCTCCGCCACCCGATGAACCCCAGGGTGGCCGAGGCGTGGCCCACCGGGAACCCGATGGCGCGGTTGGCGACCTCCAGCGCCCGCCCCTCCCACACCACCAGGTGCCAACCAGCCACCCGGAAGTAGGCGGCAATGGCCAGCAGGAGTCCGACGGCGAGCCACATCAAGACCGGGAGCTCACCGAGGGCGATCCCGGCGGCGATGAGGGCGGCCGCCGCCACGAACACCAAGCCGGCGCGACGCCGCCGTTGCGGGTCGGGGACGGCATGGGGGTGGAGCACCTCGGCGTCGAGGTCGTCGGGCATGGCGGCGGCGCCCGCCACCTCCCGGTCGATCTCGATGCCGCGACGCCGCACCCGCCGCGGCGGGCTCGTCATCGGATCGTCACCGGACGACGGGATCACCGGGGCGGGGAGCACAGGGCGGCCAGCTCGACGACGGCGTCTGCCAGGGGAACGCCCCGCCGCTCCTCGGTCTCGCCGCGCAGCCGCAGCCCCACCGTACCCGACTCGACGTCCCGGTCACCCACCACGATCACCGCCGGGTGCTTGTGGGTGATGGCGCGGCGCACCTTTTCTCCCAACGATTCGTCGCTGAGGTCGGCCTCGGCCCGGATGGGCTCTGCCCGCAGCCGCTCCACCACGGTGGCGGCGTAGGGGTCGTGGCGGTCGGCGACAGGAACCACGGTGGCCTGCACCGGGCTCAGCCATGCGGGCAGCGCACCGGCGTAGTGCTCGATCATCACCGCAATGAACCGCTCCATGGCCCCCAACTTGGCACAGTGGATCATCACCGGTCGGGCCCGGTCGTTGTCGGCGGTGGCGTAGTCCAGGTCGAACGCCTGGGGGAAGTTGAAGTCGAGCTGGATGGTGGAGCACTGCCAGCGGCGCCCCAGGGCGTCCCTGACGTGCACGTCGATCTTGGGACCGTAGAAGGCGGCCTCGCCCTCGCCGATCTCGTAGGCAACCCCCCGCTTGTCCAGGGTCGCCCGCAGCGCCTCGGTGGCCTCGTCCCACAGGTCGAGCTCGCCCATCCACTTGTCCGGGTCGCGGGTGGACAGCTCGGCCTCGACGTCGTCGAACCCGAAGTCGCTGAACATGGCGAGCACGAAGTCGAGGTGCCGGTCCAGCTCGTCGGCGAGCTGGTCGCGGCGGCAGAACGTGTGGCTGTCGTCCTGGACCATGCCCCGCACCCGCAGCAGACCCTGCAGGGTCCCTGACCGCTCGTAGCGATACACCGCCCCCAACTCCGACAGTCTGATCGGCAACTGTCGGTAGGAGCGGGCCGAGCTGCGGTAGATGAGCACGTGGAAGGGACAGTTCATCGGCTTGACCCGGTAGCCCTCCTCCCCGTCGAGTTCCATACGCGGGTACATGTTGTCGGCGTAGAAGTCGAGGTGACCCGAGATGGCCCACAGCTGTTCCTTGGCCACATGCGGGGTGACCACGAAGTCGAACCCGTACTGCTGATGGATGCGGCGGCTGTAGTCGTCGATGACCTTGCGCAGCAAGCCCCCCTTGGGGTGCCACAGGCTGAGGCCCGGCCCCAGTTCGGGAGGCGAGGAGAACAGGTCGAGCTCGTGCCCGATGCGGCGGTGGTCGCGCAGCCGGGCCTGCTCAATGCGTTCCAGATGGTCGGTGAGCGTCTGCTGGCTCTCCCAGGCGGTGCCGTAGATGCGCTGCAGCTGTGGCTTGTTCTCGTCGCCCCGCCAGTACGACCCGGCGGAACGAAGCAGCTTCACCGCCTTGATCCTGCCGGTGGAGGGCAGGTGCGGTCCGCGGCACAGGTCGACAAAATCCAGGTTGCGGTAGACGCTGACCTCGGTGCCCCCGGCACCTTCGGCCTCGTCGACGCCCTCGATGATCTCGATCTTGAACGGCTGGTCGGCGAACAGGGCCTTGGCCTCTTCGGCGGCGATGATGTCCCGCTGGAACGGCTGGTCCTCGGCGATGATCTCGGTCATCCGGGCTTCGATGGCCTCCAGATCGTCGGGGACGAACCCGCGGCCGATGTCGAAGTCGTAGTAGAAGCCGTCTTCGATGGCAGGGCCGATGGCGAAGGATGCGCCCGCGTACAGGTCGAGCACGGCCTGGGCGAGCACGTGCGCCGCCGAGTGGCGGATCACCGACCGACCCTGGTCGGTGGTATCGGTGATGACGGCGAACGGGCCGTCACCGGGCAAGACCCGGGACAGGTCGAGCAGCTCCCCGTCGAGGCTCACCGCCACCGCCGCCTTGGCCAGCGAGCGGCCGATGGAGGCGGCCACGTCGGCTCCCGAGGTGCCCTCGGGGAACTCGTTGACGGTGCCGTCGGGGAAGGTGAGCTTGATGGGCATCGGATCCTCGGCTGCGGGCCCCACAGAGTAACCCCGCACCCACCCCCGGCCAGTCGCCGGCAGCAAACCGGCCAGCCGACTGGCCGAGTCCGGCTTCTTAGTGGTCCGCTTCAGAAGTGCATGCGTGTTCCTGATGCGGTGTGGGGGTGCCCTAGGGGGCGGGCTTTGTCCCGGCCCCCTCGGTTCGGGTGGTGCGGCTGTGCCGGACCGCCCGAGCATGAAGGGCGGCCGCAGGCCGCTCGTCACGGTCGGAGCCGAGCCCGCAGGGAGGCGCAGCTCGGCGAGGAAACACGCACGTGTTTCCGAGCCGAAGTACGAGAGTGGGAAATCCACGAGATTCCGGATCCTCACCCCTACCCTCGACCGCAGGCGTCGAGGAGGTGCTCGGGAATGTTGGAGATCGCCGCCGCGGCCGTGCTGCTCGCCGGATTGGTGATGGCGGTGACCAGACCCGGCTCGGTCACTGCTCCGCGGCATCTCGGGGTGGCGATCACCTCTACCGCCGCGGAGCCTCCCTCCCCGCGCAACCACGGGTTCGACCTGTCCTCGGACCTACCGTGCCCGTGGTGCCGGGCGGCCACCATCGACACCGATGTCCGCTGCCCTTCCTGTGGGCAGCGTTTCGGCTGATCAGGCCCGGAGGACCAACTCCTCGAGCATCCTGATGGTCTCGAACCCGAGCGATCGGTACATGCTGACGGCCCGGTTGTCATCGGCATCGGTGTACAACACCGCTTCGGTGATACCGCGCCGCTGGTGTAGGTCGGCGAGCCCGGCCAGCAGCAGCGCCCGTCCCAGCCCCTGCCCCTGGGCATCGGGGACGATCCCGATGATGTAGATCTCGCCCCGGGTGGCGTCATGGACCTTGGTCCAGCAGAACCCGACCAGCTTGTCGCCATTCCAGGCCAGCAGGAAGCCCTGGGGGTCGAACCACCGCTGCTGGACCCGTCTTGCCAGGTTGTCGTCGTCGAGGGCACCGTTCTCGGGGTGGCCGGCGAAGGCGGCGTTGTTGGCCTCGATCCACGCCGGGCCGTCTCCGGGTCGGAAGGTGCGCAGCTCGATCCCGTCGGGCAGGGACCACTCGGTGCCGACGGGGAGCTGCCGGGCCATCTCCGCCAGGATCCGCCTCCGGCTCAGTCGCCGCGGTGACACCGCCGCTGTTTCGGCCCGGCGCCACACCCACAGGGTGAGCGGTGCGTCGTCGCGGATGCCGTCCGCCATGGTGTCGGTCAGCAGACGTACGATGGCCACCTCGTCGTCATGATCGGGCTCGGCGACGATCTCCACCGCCCAGTGGCCGTTGGGCAGCCCGGCGGCTGGTGGATGGCGGTTGGCTACGGCATAACCCACCAGACCTGGTTCCCCGTTGCCGTCTTCGATGACCACCCGGCCTATCTGCTCAGGCGACAGCAGGCGGATCGCTTTGTGCTCGCTGACGGCGGGATGGCCGTCGGTGCGCTGGCGGCGGTCGAGCAACGCCTCGATGGCGTCGCGGTCGGAGGGGTGGGCGGTGCGGACCAACATCGGCCGGAGGCTAGGGAAATCGAAGCCACCGGGTACGACTCGTACCGCGCCCATCCATACGTTCGGCAGCACCTAAGGTTTCATCATGGGATCGGTGGGACTGGTACTTGGCGGTGGTGGGATCACCGGCGCTTCTTATCACCTGGGGTGCCTGATGGCGTTGGAGATGGCCACCGGGTGGGATCCGAGCGATGCGGCCGTGGTGGTGGGGACCTCCTGCGGGGCGTTCACCGCCGCCATGCTGCGGGGCGGGCAGCTCAACATCGACACGTTCATCGACGATGCCCGCTCCCGTACCGAGGCCACCGAACGGCTCCGCGCCAGGTGCTACCGGCGGGCCAGACCTCGCGGCATGATCCGCTGGCTGCGGCGCGGGGTGCTTCCCGGGCTCACCGGGATCCCCGATCTGCGCATGGTGGCGGGCAGCCCCGCCATGTACACCACCGACGGCATCGCCGAGTGGATCGAGGAGCGGATCGGGGCCGACATGGCGCGCAGCTGGCCGCACCGTCCCACCGTGATCGTCGGCTTCGACCTAGCCACCCGGACCAGGGCACCGTTCGGCACCGATGCTGCCCCCGCCGTCGCCTTCAAGGAGGCGGTGGCCGCCTCGGTGGCGGTACCGATGGTGTACGAGCCGGTGCAGATCAACGGCCGCTGGTACTCCGATGGCGGCATGGCCAGCGGCACCTCCGCCGATCTGGTGCTGGGTTTGCCGCATCCCCTCGACCTGCTCATCGTGATCGCCCCCATGGCCGCCCTCGATGCCAGACCCGGGGCCCGCTTCTACGAGGGGGCCCTCGACCGGGTGGGCAGGGCGGCACTCGACATCGAGATGGCTCGCATCGCCGAGCGGTGGCCCGACACCGACATCGTGGTGCTCCGTCCCGATGAGAGCATCCTCGAGGTGAGCCGTCCCAACCCGATGTCCACCAGGGCCGCTATCCCCGCCTTCCTGCGCACCTTGCGCACCATGCGCGACGAGCTGAGCAACCCGGCGGTGTGGAACATCGTCCAGCGCCACCTGGGAGCCCGCCAACCCGTCCCCTGATCGCCAACTTCAGCGGATCACATGTCGCCACGGCATGCCACAGCCTTAGGTTCGTGGGCTTCGGTCAGCCGGCGACGACCGGGACCCGCTCCATGGCGGCCGCCACCTGGTCTGCCGGGTAGTCGAAGTCGGTCAGAGTGCCGTCGAGGTAGGCCTGGTAGGCCCCCATGTCGAAGTGGCCGTGACCGCACAGGGCGGTGAGGATCACGGTCTCCTCGCCCCGCTCCTTGGCCCGATGCGCCTCGCGGATAGTGGCGGCGATGGCATGGCTGGGCTCGGGGGCGGGGATGATCCCCTCGGTACGCGCGAAGGCCAGGGCGGCACCGAAGCATTCCAGCTGGTCGATGGCCTCGGCCTCGACCATCCCCATCTCGTAGATGTGCGACACCAGCGGTGACATGCCGTGGTAACGCAACCCGCCGGCGTGGATGGGTTCGGGGATGAAGTCGTGGCCCAGGGTGTGCATCTTCACCAGCGGGGTCATGCCGATGGCGTCGCCGAAGTCGTAGCGGTACTCCCCCCTGGTGAGCGACGGGCAGGCCGCAGGCTCAACGCATCGGATGGTGGGGGCCATCTTCCCCGCCAGCTTCTCCCGCAGGAACGGGAACGACAGCCCGCCGAAGTTGGACCCGCCACCGGTGCAGCCCACCAGCAGGTCGGCGGTCTCGCCGATCTTGGCCAGCTGGAGCAGAGCCTCCTCGCCGATGATCGTCTGGTGCATCAGCACGTGGTTGAGCACGCTGCCCAGCGAGTACTTCGTGTCCGGGTCACCCGCCGCCGTCTCCACCGCCTCGCTGATGGCGATACCGAGCGATCCCGGGCTGTCCGGGTCCTGGGCCAGGATCGAGCGTCCCGCCTGGGTGACGTCCGATGGGCTGGGGTGCACCGTCGCTCCCCACACCTCCATCATCGTCTTGCGGTACGGCTTCTGGTCGTACGACGACCGCACCTGCCAGACCTCGCATTCGAGATCGAACTGGACGCAGGCGAAGGCGAGGGCGCTCCCCCACTGCCCGGCCCCGGTCTCGGTGGTGAGCTTCCTCACCCCTTCCCGGGCGTTGTAGAAGGCCTGGGGAACCGCCGTGTTCGGCTTGTGCGATCCCGCCGGGCTGGTCCCCTCG
>JACDBE010000105.1 GCA_013695075.1 Acidimicrobiia bacterium | reverse complement strand
GGCGTGGACCGTCGTCGACCTGGCCCGGGGCAACCGCTGGGAGGACCTCGCCAAGCAGAGCTGAGGCGCCCGGATCGAGGTTGGGCGGACACCACCGTCCGGGTGGCGAGGTTCAGGCCCCCTTGATGGTGCGCTCAGTCGCGGCCCATCCAGGTGGCCACATCCACCTCGTTGCCCTCGGCGTCGGCCAGTGTCCACCACTCCGGGGCGTGCTCGTCGCTCACCAGGTGGCCGCCGGCGGCGATCGCCCCGGCGATGCGGGCCTCGGCCTGGTCGTGAGGTACCGACACGTCGATGTGGATGCGGTTGCGCTGCGGGCGGGGGGCGTCCATCTCCTGGAACCAGATCGACGGCCCTCGCGAGCGCGGGTCGATCAGATCTTCGTCGCCCATCTCGTCGTATCCGAGCACAACCCGCCAGAACGGCATCACATCGGCGCTGACCAGGGCGTCGATGGCGATCTGTACCGTCTGCACGGCGGTGGGGTCGGCGGGTGCGTCCAGCTGGAATGCTGCGGCCGAGATCTGCCGGGCCAGCGCCACGTCGCGCTCGCTGAGCCCTTGGACGTCGTGGGACACCAGCCGCACGGTCACGCTGCCATAGCGCAGGTCGACATCGGGGTGATGGTCGGCGGCGTCTGCCAGGTGGCCGATGGCGTCGACCAGGGCGACGCCGGTGGCGAACGACCGGGTACGGAAGTGGGCGCAGGCTCCCTCGAACAGCACCCGCCAGTCATCGACGCCTTCGGACTTGTGGAATTGCTCTGCGGTGATCTGATCGGTCATGTCTGCCAAGCTAGCGCCCGCGACGAGCCCCCACCCGCCTGCACCCCCGCAGCCGGTCACTCCATCAGGGCGTCCGAGTACTGGTCGCGCACCACCTTCTTGTCGAACTTGCCGGTGCCGGTCTTGGGGATGGCCTCGATGAACAGCACCCGGTCGGGGAGCCACCATTTGGCCACCCGATCACTGAGGAAAGCGAGCAGCTCCTCCTCGGTAGCGGTGGCCCCGTCGGCGAGCACGGCCACCGCCACCGGCCGCTCCTGCCACTTGGCGTGCTTGACCCCCACCACCGCGGCCTCGGCCACCGCCGGGTGCGCCATCAGCTCGTTCTCCAGTTCGATGGTGGAGATCCACTCACCGCCGGACTTGATGACGTCCTTGGCCCGGTCGGTGATACGCACGTAACCCTCGGGAGTGATCTTGCACACGTCGCCGGTGCGCAGCCAGCCATCGACGAACGACTGGGAGCTGCGTGGGTCACGGAAGTACTCGGCGGCGATCCAAGGCCCGCGGATGAGCAACTCGCCAAAGGCGACCCCGTCGCGGGGTAGCTCGTCGCCGTCCTCGTCGACGATCTTCACCTGGAGCCCGGGGAGGGGCAGGCCGGCCGTCTCCATGAAGTCGAGCTGGCGCTCGAACTCCCAGTCCTCCATCTCCGGCTTCAGCAACGCCACCGAGGCCACCGGGTTGGTCTCGGTCATCCCCCAACCCTGGAGCACCCGGATGCCCCGGTTGTGCCAGTACCACTCGATCATCGACCGCGGCACCGCCGAGCCCCCGCAGAGGAACTTCTTCATCGAGGAGGTGTCCTTATCGGGATTGGCGGCGAGGTACTGCTGGATCCCCATCCACACCGTGGGCACCCCGGCCGACATGGTCACCTTTTCGTCGGCGAACAGCCGCACCAGACCCTCGGGGCTGAGGTCGGGGCCCGGGTAGGTGAGCTTGGCGCCGACGAAGCCTGCGGCGAACGGGTAGCCCCAGGCGGCGGCGTGGAACATGGGCACCACCGGGAGCACGTTGTCGGCGGGGGTGATGGACACGGTGGCCAGCCCGTGCAGGGCGTGCAGGTAGGTGGAGCGCTGGGTGTAGGCCACTCCCTTGGGGTTGCCCGTCGTGCCCGAGGTGTAGCACAGCATCATCGGGGAGCGCTCGTCGAGCAGCGGCCACTCCGCCAGCGGCTCCACGTCGGCGATGAGGTCTTCGTAGGCGACGGCATCGGGCAGGCTGGTGTCGCCCACCTCCGCGGCCATCACCACAAAGGCTCGCACCGTGTCGAAGGTGGCGGCGATGGGCTCGAGCAGCTTGACCAGCCCCGGGTCGACGAAGATCACCTCGTCCTCGGCATGGTTGATGATGTAGGTGAGCTGGTCGGCGAACAGCCGGATGTTGAGTGTGTGGCAGATGCGCCCCGTGTTGGCAGTGGCCCAGTACAGCTCGTGGTGGCGGACGTTGCTCCAGGCG
>JACDBE010000089.1 GCA_013695075.1 Acidimicrobiia bacterium | reverse complement strand
CAACCGAACAGGCGGCCCAGGCCCCGGAGGCCGCCGCCACTTCCGAACCCGAGCCGGCCCCCGAGCAGGAGGCGCCAGCGACCACGCCGCCGGCCGATGCCTCCAAGAGGGGCGTGCTGTCGCCCGTGGTGCGCAAGCTGGCCGATGAGCACGACCTCGACCTGTCCCAGGTGACTGGGACCGGGGAGGGCGGACGGATCACCCGCAAGGACGTGATGGCTCACATCGACGCCGCCGCCAGCAAGGTGGCGGTGGAGCCCGAAGCGGTCCCGACCCCGGTCGCCCCCGCCGCAGCTGCTCCCGCCCCCGTTGCTGCGGCGGAGGAGCCGCCCGCTCCCGCTCCAGCCGCCGAGGCCCCCGCCCCGGCCGCCGCCGAGCCGGCTCCGGCCGCTACGGCCGGTCCTGCCCCCGCGGCTCCCGCCCCGGTCCCCGCCGCAGCGGTACCGGCTCCAGCCCCGGCTGCGGCCGCCCCCGCCCCGGCCGTCGCCGGAACCGGAGAGGCGGTCCCCATCGATCGGTTGCGCAAGCGGATAGCCGAGAACATGGTGATGGCCAAACAGACGGCGGCGCACGTGTGGACCTCGGTCGAGGTCGACTTCGAGAACGTGGAGCGGGTGCGCCAGGCCCACAAGGACGGCTTCAAGGCTCGGGAGGGGTTCTCCCTGACCTACCTGCCGTTTGTGTCCCGGGCGACGGTCGACGCCCTCAACGCCTACCCGGTGGTCAACAGCTCGTTCGATCTCGACGGAGGCACCCAGACGTTCCACCGCGGGGTCAATCTGGGGATCGCCGTCGACATGAGCCAGAAGGGGCTGGTGGTGATGTCGGTGCGCAACGCCGAGAACCTGAGGCTGGGCGGGCTGGCTCGAGCGATCCGGGAGAAGGCGGACAAGGCCCGCTCCGGGAAGCTGGAGCCCGACGACCTGGCGGGAAGCACGTTCTCCATAACCAACCCGGGGCCGTTCGGCTCGTTCATGTCCAACCCGATCATCAACGTCCCCAACGTCGCCATCCTGTCCACCGACACCGTCACCAAGCGGGCCGCCGTCGTCACCCTGCCCGACGGCACCGACACTATCGCCATCAGGCACATCGGTTACCTGGGGCTCACCTGGGACCACCGGGTGTTCGACGGGTCGACGGCGGTGCTGTTCCTGCAGCGGATCAAGCACAATCTGGAGTCGTGGGATTGGGCCCAGGAGCTGTCGTGACCAAGCACCCCGCCAGCGGACTACTGCGCACCCGCTGGCTGGGTCGGCTGGAGTACGACGAAGCGTGGGACCTGCAGAAGGCGTTCTGGGAGGGCCGCACCACGGGCCGCACCACCGACGATCGGTTGCTGCTGCTGGAGCACCCCCACGTGTACACCGTGGGGCGCAACGGCGACGGCTCCAACCTGTTGGTGAGCCCGCCGCGGCTGGCCGAGCTGGGCGCCACCGTCCAGTTCGTCGACCGGGGCGGGGACATCACCTACCACGGCCCCGGCCAGCTGGTTGGCTACCCCATCTTCGCCGTACCCCCGGTCGGGGACGGCTTCGATGTTGTTGGCCATGTGCGTCGCCTGGAGCGGGTGCTGCTGGGCGCCCTGGCCCGCTTCGGCATCGACGCCTGGATCGAACCGGGCTACACCGGGGTGTGGACCGGCAAGGGCAAGGTGGCCGCCATCGGGGTCAAGGTCTCCCAGGGGGTGTCGACTCACGGCTTCGCCCTCAACGTCCATCCCGACCTGTCGTACTTCGGGCACTGCGTCCCGTGTGGGATCAGCGATCGACCGGTCACCTCGATGCGGGAACTGCTCGACGCCGACATCAGCATCGAGGAGGTGGTGCGGGGGCTGGTCGTCGAGGTGGCCCCGGTTTTCGGTCACCAGGTGGTCGAGACCCAGCTGGGCGCCTTCGCCCGCGGATCGCACCGGGGCCCGTACGACGTCGACCGGTTGGTCTCCGCCGGCGCCTTTTCCCCGCAGCGCCGCCACGAGGTGCCGCTGGTCATCGACAATCGGCTCGCTGGGGAACCGCCGCGCCCTCCGTGGATGCGGGTCAAGGCGGACATCGGTTCGCAGGGTTACGGCGATCTGAAGCGGCTGATGCGTGATCTGGAGCTGAACACGGTGTGCGAGGAAGCGGGTTGCCCCAACATCTACGAGTGCTGGGGTCAGGGGACCGCCACCCTGATGCTGCTCGGAGACAGATGCACCCGGGCCTGCTCGTTCTGCGACGTCGCCACCGGGCGACCCGGGGAGGTCGACCTCGACGAGCCGCGGCGGGCCGCGGAGGCCATCGAGAAGATGGGGCTGCGCCACGCCGTGCTCACGTCGGTCAACCGCGACGACCTGGCCGACGGCGGTGCCGCCGTCTTCGCCGAGACCATCACCAGAATTCGTGACCGGCTCCCCGGCTGCTCGGTGGAGGTGTTGATCCCCGACTTCAAGGGTGACCGGGCCGCGCTGGAGACGGTGATGGCCGCCGGGCCCGACGTCCTCAACCACAACACCGAGACCGTGCTCCGGCTACAGCGGGACATCCGCACCGCCGCCAACTACGGCCGCTCGCTGGCGCTGCTCGCCCGGGCCCGCTGGCTGGCGCCGCAGGGAACGATCAAATCGGGCCTGATCGTAGGGATGGGGGAGACCGAGGCCGAGGTGTTGGGCGCCCTGGCCGACCTGCGCGCCGTGGGCGTGGACATCGTCACCATAGGTCAGTACCTGCGACCCACCCCCCGCCATCGCCCCATCGACCGCTATGTGCACCCCGGCGAGTTCGCTCGCTACCGGGTGGAGGGCCAGCGACTTGGTCTGCCCCACGTCGAGTCCGGCCCGCTGGTGCGGTCGTCGTACCACGCCCGGGATTCGCTGGCGGCCGCCCGCTGAGCGCGCTCGTCGAGCCGGCGGCCCGGCCAGGCGCTTTCGCGCAGCTCCTCAGCCGACGATGGCCCCGCAGGTGATATTGATGGCGGCGCCGGTGATCGACTTGGCCTTGACATGCGCGGTCGGTCACGGGACAGACCGAGAGACGCTCCCTGACTCATCGCTGGGCGTACCCTGGCAGTCGTGACCGACAAGCCGACCATGTCGAACCAGCGCATCGCCCGGGCCCGGGAGGCCATGGCGGTGGCCGGAGTAGACATCATGGTCTTGTCGGTGGGGGCCGACCTCCCCTACCTGATCGGCTACGAGGCGATGCCCTCGGAGCGGCTGACCATGGCGGTATTCCCCGCCACCGGCACCCCTCGGCTGCTGGTACCGGAACTGGAGGCGCCCCGGGTCGCCGTCGATCCCGAGGTGTGCCGGGTGCAGCCATGGGGCGAGCGGGAGCGCCCGGTTGACCTGATCGCCGCCATGCTGGCGGGAGCCTCCACGGTCGCCATCGGCGACCACACCTGGGCGCGGTTCCTCCTTGCCCTCCAGGAGGGGGCGTCATCATTGCGGTTCGTCCCGGCGTCGACCATCACCGCTCCGCTGCGGCTGGTCAAGGATCACGGTGAGATCGCCCTGCTGACCGCCGCCG
Source organism: Acidimicrobiia bacterium (assembly GCA_013695075.1). GTDB lineage: Bacteria > Actinomycetota > Acidimicrobiia > Spongiisociales > UBA5794 > JACDBE01. The sequence continues at coordinate 4,196 of JACDBE010000089.1, read as the reverse complement.
GGGCCGCCGCCGACCGGGTCGCCGCCCGGCTGGCCGCCGAACGGTTCTCCGGCCGCACCGAGCGCCACCTTGGTCGGTTCGTCGCCGATGCCTTGGTGGAGGAGGGTCACGACACCGCCGCCTTTACCATCGTCGCCTCCGGTCCCAATGGGGCGTCGCCCCACCACGAACCAACGGACCGGGTGATCGAACTTGGCGACACCGTCGTCATCGACTTCGGGGGCCGCATCGGCGGCTACTGCTCGGACACCACCCGCACCTTCTCGGTGGGCGAACCCTCAACCGAGGTGGCCGCCGCCTACGAGGCTCTGCAACGTGCCCAACAGACCGGGGTCGAGGCGGTCCGCCCCGGGGTCACCGCCGAGTCGATCGACACCGCCACTCGTCGGGTGCTCGACGACGCCGGGTACGGCCGGTGGTTCATCCATCGTACCGGGCACGGCATCGGGCTCGAGGTCCACGAGGACCCCTATCTGGTCGCCGGCAACCATCGGCCGCTGGAGCCGGGCATGGCCTTCTCGGTGGAGCCGGGGGTGTACCTTCCCGGCCGATTCGGGATGCGCATCGAGGACATCGTGGTGGTCACCGCCAATGGCGGGCGACGGCTCAACGAGTCGTCCCGCGCCCTGGTCGTGGTCGGCTGACCGCTGACCGCCGCCGGACCCCACTCACTAGGGTGCCGGCGAACGGCGACCGTAGGAGTGGTGTGACCGACCTCGACCTCACCAGCGCCCAGGCGCAACTGACGGCCGACACCATCCGGGTGCTGGCGATGGACGCCGTACAGCGGGCCAACTCCGGTCACCCCGGGATGCCGATGGGGATGGCCGATATCGCCGTCACCCTGTGGGGGCGGCACCTGGTGGTCGATCCGGACGACCCGCAGTGGCCCGATCGGGACCGCATCGTGGTGTCCAACGGCCACGGGTCGATGCTGCTGTACGCCGTGCTCCACCTGTGCGGTTTTGCGGTTTCCATGGACGATCTGCGCAACTTCCGCCAGTGGGGATCGCTAACCGCCGGGCATCCGGAGATCGAGCATCACCGCGGGATCGAGACCACCACCGGTCCGTTGGGTCAGGGATTCGGTAACGCCGTTGGCATGGCGCTGGCCGAGGAGCGGCTGCGGGCCGCCTTCGGCCACAACCTGGTCGACCACACCACCTACTCCCTGGTCTCCGACGGCGACCTGATGGAAGGCGTCGCCTCCGAGGCGGCGTCGCTGGCGGGCCATCTCCAGCTGGGCCGGCTGGTGCTCCTGTACGACGACAACCACATCTCGCTGGAAGGCCCCACCTCGTGGACCTTCACCGAGGATGTCCCCCGGCGCTTCGAGGCGTACGGATGGCACACCGTCACCGTCGACGGCCACGACCGGGTGGCGGTCGACCAGGCCATCACCGCTGCCCGGGCGGAGCAGGAACGCCCCTCGCTGATCTCGTGCAAGACCCACATCGGGTACGGCAGCCCCAACAAGCAGGACACCGCCGCTGCCCACGGGTCGCCGCTGGGCGAGGCCGAGGTGGCTCTGGTGCGGGAACGGTTCGGCTGGGAGCTATCTCCCTTCCAGGTCCCCGACGACGCCCGGTCCTTCTTCGCCACCGCCATGGAGCGGGGTCGGGCGGCTCGGCGGCGATGGGCGGAGCGGTCGGCGGCGGCCTTCGCCGACGATGGGGAGCTGGCCGACCGGTGGGCGGCGTGGCATCAACCCCAGCCGGTTCGGCTGGAGGCACCCAAGTACGAGGCGGGCAAGTCGGTCGCCACCCGCGCCATGTCCGGTGATGTCATCCAGGAGCTGGCCAGGGTGCGGCCCGACCTGGTCACCGGCGACGCCGACCTGGCCGGTTCCACCAAGTCGCTCATCGACGACGGCGGTGACTTCTCCGCCACCGACCGCAACGGGCGCAACATCCGCTACGGGGTGCGGGAGCATGCCATGGGCGCCCTGGTCAACGGGCTCAACCTGCACGGCGGGGTGCGGGCGTTCGGGTCCACCTTCCTCACCTTTTCGGACTACATGCGGGGCTCGGTGCGGTTGTCGGCGCTGATGGGATGCCCCAGCATCTGGGTGTGGAGCCACGATTCGGTGTTCCTCGGTGAGGACGGGCCGACCCATCAACCCATCGAGCATCTGGCCGCGTTGCGGGCCATCCCCAACCTGTGGGTGATCCGACCCGGCGATCCCGGCGAGACCGCCGGCGCCTGGGAGGTGGCCATCAACCGCACAGACGGCCCCACCGCCATCATCCTCAGCCGGCAGGGGGTGCCGGTGCCGGATAGCGTCACCGACCCCTCCGTGGTCTCCGGCGGCGGCTACGTAGCTAGGGCCGGGGACGACGCCGTGGTGGTGGCCACGGGCTCCGAGCTGGGCGCCGCCCTTGGTGCCGCCGGGTTGCTCGCCGACCGGGGGGTATCGCTGCGGGTGGTGTCGATGCCATGTGTCGAGGCCTTCCGGGAACGTGCCGATGCCGAGCGAGCCGAGGTGTTGGGTGAGCGTCTCCCCCGTATCTCGTTGGAGGCGGCGGCCACCTTCGGCTGGGGGGACATCGTCGGCGACGGTGCACTCCGCATCGGCATCGATCACTTCGGGGCTTCGGCGCCGGCCGAGGTACTCGCCGAGCAGTACCGGCTGACCCCCGAGGCGGTGGCCGACCGCATCGCCGCCTTCGTGGGCTGATCGACGTCTGATGGAACTGACGCCGGTCCTGGTCCTCGCCATGTGGGCGTCGGGGCTGGCGGCGGGCGCCGCCGTGGTGGGATGGTGGCGGATCGTCGGGCCCGGTTACCTGTGGCTCGCCGCCGGGCTGGCGACCGGGGTTGGGGCTCTGGTGGTCGCCACCGGGGGCGGGCCGGCGGCCTGGGTGGGGACGGTGGCCGCCGCGGTCGCCGTGGTGGCGGCCCGGTCGCCGGCGGTCGCGTCGGTGGGTCTGGTGGCGTCGGCGGTGGCCTTTCTCCTCGTCGCCGCTGGTCGCTCCCCGCTGCTGGCCGCCGTCACGGGGGCGGTGCTCACCGGCGCCGTCACCTCCGAGATGCTGTTGGGGCACTGGTACCTGGTCGATCCCCGGCTTCCCCGCTGGGCGCTGAAGGCGCTCACCGCCGCCGCCGGTGTCGGGCTCCTCGGCGACGCCGCCGTGGTGGGGTCCCGGGTGCTGGCGGCCGGCAACGCCGCCGACCCCGTGTTCGGCTGGGCCCACCTGGCGCTGGCGGTGATGACCGGGCTGCTCATTGCCGCGGTGTGGCTGTCGCTCGACGAGCCCCGCTACACCGGGGTCATGGCAGCCACCGGGCTCAGCTATCTGGCGGTCCTCACCTGCTTCGGAACGGTCGTAGTTGGCCGCATGGTGGCCTACGGCTGAGGGGCGCCGCCGACGGTGCCTAACCTCGTCGCCGTGAAGGTGTACACCAAGAAGGGCGACGACGGCAGCACCGGCTTGTTCTACGGGGGTCGGGTGGCCAAGGACGACACCGGGCCGGAGGCCTACGGGACCACCGACGAGGCGGTGGCGGCGCTGGGGGTGGCCAGGGTGCTGGCCGCCGCTACCGACCCCGACCTCGAAGGGTTGCTGCTCGACCTGCAGCGCCAGCTGTTCGTGGTGGGCGCCGAGCTGGCCACCGCCCCCGCCAACCACCACAAGCTCCAGCCCGGGGTGAGCCTGGTCACCGCCGAAATGGTGACCCCCCTCGAGGAGGAGATCGACCGGATCGAGGCGGAGCGGGGGATGCCCACCGAGTTCGTCGTCCCCGGCCAGAACGCCCTGGCGGCGGCGCTGGACGTCGCTCGCACCGTGGTCCGCCGTGCCGAGCGGCGGGCGGTGACCCATACCACCGCCCACGGCATCGAGGGGTCGATGGTGGTCCCGTACCTCAACCGGCTCGCCGACTACCTGTGGATGGCGGCGCGGGAGGCGGAGACCACCTGGGAACCGAGCCGAGGAGGAACCGGAGGATGAGCATCGAGGTGAAGACGGCGCCGACCATCGCCAAGGCGGCGGCCAGATCCGGCGTGTTGGTGGTTCCCGTCCACGAGGGGTTGGCATGGGGGCCGGGCGCCGGCGAGGTGGCCGACGCCCTCGGCGATGACCTCACCGCCTTCTTGGCCGCCTCCGACTTCACGGGGGCCGCCGGCAAGACCGCCGCCGCACCCGGCGGGGCGCTGGGGTTCGCCCGGGTGCTGCTGGTCGGGGTGGGGACCGAGC
>JACDBE010000087.1 GCA_013695075.1 Acidimicrobiia bacterium | reverse complement strand
GTCTGTTTCCCCTCCCTCTGGGAGGGGTGGCTGCGGAGCAGCCGGGGAGGGGGTTCCGGCGTCGGGCGCGGTGACAGCCCCTCCCCGCTCGCTTCGCTCGGCATCCCTCCCAAAGGGAGGGGAAAGGAACAGGGAGGGGAACTGACAGGGATATTTGGTGTTCCGGTTCGAACGGGGTATGGTCACCTCCTCACTATAGGAATGGTTCTCATTACACGCAAGCGGTTCGAAGGTGCTCGGGCATCGATCCCGAACATCAGGGGCACCGGCTCAGTGGCCGTCGTCTTGGCTGCCGTCCTGGCTGGTTGCGGGTCGACGGCCGGCCCGGCTGAGGAGGGGAGCATCACGGTGGTGGCCACCACCGCCATCGTCGGTGACGTGGTGGCCAACGTGGTCGGCGACCACGCCACCGTCGAGGTGGTGATCCCACTCGGGGCGGATCCCCACGACTTCCGGCCGTCGGCCCGCCAGCTAACCGCCATCGCCGGCGCCGACCTGGTGGTGGCCATCGGGCTCGGCATGGAGGAGACCATGGGCGACGTGCTGGCGGCGGCGGCCACCGAAGGCACCACCATCCTCGAGCTGGGTCCGCAGCTCGATCCGATCCCTGGCGACGACGGAGGGGTCGACCCGCATGTGTGGCTCGACCCGGAGCGCATGGCGGTCGCCACTCGTCTGATCGCCGGTGCCCTCACCGACCTCGACAGCACCGTCGACTGGGGCGCCGCTGCTGACACCTACGCCGCTCAGCTGGCGGCCCTCGACGACGAGATCGCCACCATCCTCGACGCCGTGCCCGCCGACCGGCGCAAGCTGGTCACCAACCACGAGTCGCTCGGCTACTTCGCCGATCGGTACGGGTTCGACGTGGTTGGGGTCATCGTCCCCGGCGGCAGCACCCTGGCCGAGCCCAGCTCCGCCGACATCGCCGCTCTGGCCGAGGTCATCGCCAACGAGGAGGTGCTCGCCATCTTCGCCGAGACCACCGAGCCGGCGACCCTGGCCGAGGCGGTGGCCGCCGAGGCCGACACCGAGGTGGCGGTGGTCGAGCTGTTCACCGAATCGATGGGCGAGCCTGGCTCGGCGGCGGGGACCCTCATCGGCATGTTGCGGATCGACGCCGAGCGCATCGCCGAGGCGCTGTCGTGAAGGCCCGCCGCAGATGACATGGTTGGTGGAGCCCTTCCAGCTCGGTTTGCAGCAGCGGGCCCTGCTCGGTGCCTCCCTGGCGGCGATCGCCCTGGCCGTGGTGGGGACCTGGGTGGTTATCCGGGGGATGACGTTCCTGGGGGACGCCCTGGTCCACGGCGTGGTGCCCGGGATCGCCCTGGCCCTGCTCCTCGGATTCGACCCGCTGCTGGGGGCGGTCGGCGCCGCCCTGGTGATGCTCGGGGGCATCTCCCTGGTACATCGCCAGACGGCGTTCTCGGAGGACACCGGGATCGGTCTGCTATTCGTGGGGATGCTGGGGTTGGGAGTGATCCTCATCTCCCGCAGCGCCGGCTTCAGCGGCGAACTCACCGCTGTTCTGTTCGGGGACGCCCTTGGGATCTCTGGCGGTGACCTGGTGGTGCTGGTCATCATCGTCGCCGTCGCCATCGCCGTGTCCCTGGTCGGCTACCGCCACTTCCTGGTACTCGCCTTCAACGAGCAGAAGGCACGGCTGCTGGGGCTGCGACCGGCGGCGGCCCATGTGGTGCTGCTCGGTCTGATCACCATGGTGATCGTCGGCTCGTTCCGCACCGTGGGGACCCTGCTGGTGTTCGGGCTGTTGGTGGGACCGCCGGCGACCGCAGCGCTGCTGGTGCGCCGGGTGCCGGCGATGATGGCCACCGCCACCGCCATCGGGGTGCTGTCGGTGGTGGTGGGGCTGGTGGTGAGCTATCACGCCGACACTTCGGGCTCGGCGACGATGGCGGTGGTGCCGGTGGCCCTGTTCTTCGTAGTGCTGGCGGGACGGTCGGTTGCCGGGAGGGGCAGCTCCTCCCCGAGGCGCTGACCAGTGGGGTCGGTCAGGTGCCTCACGGCTACGGTGAAGTCGCTGGCCATCGTATCGAAGCTGCCACATGGCGTCCCGGCCCTTTGGGGTGCCGGTAAGGTCGGCCGGTGTCCAATGCTGCCCGCGCCATACAGCGCACCTACCTGGTGCTCACCCTGCTCACCACCATGGCAGCGTCATTGATCTGGGGGATCAACACGCTGTTCCTACTCGACGCCGGGCTCTCCAACACCCAGGCCTTCACCGCCAACGCCTTCTTTACCGCTGGCATGGTGCTGTTCGAGGTGCCCACAGGGATCGTGGCCGACACCCGGGGGCGGCGGGCCTCGTTCCTGCTCGGCGCCTTCACCCTGCTGGTGTCGACCCTGCTCTACCTGTTGATGTGGCAGCTGGAGGCCTCGTTGTGGGGCTGGGCGCTGGCTTCGGTGGTCCTCGGGCTCGGGTTCACCTTCTTCTCCGGGGCGATGGAGGCGTGGCTGGTCGATGCCCTCACCGCCGCCGACTTCACCGGAGATCTGGAGTCGGTGTTCGCCCGCGGCCAGGCGGTCGCCGGAATTGCCATGCTGACGGGGTCGGTGGCGGGCGGGTTGATAGCCCAGGCAACCAACCTGGGGGTGCCGTATCTGGTGCGCGCCGGGCTGTTGGGAGTGACGGTGGTGGTGGCGTGGCGGATGATGCACGACCTTGGCTTCTCCCCCGAACGCCGCGGCGGGCCCGTGCAGGAGGTGCGGCGCATCTTCCGGGCCACCATCGACGTCGGCTGGTGCCAGCGGCCCATCCGCCTCATGATGCTGGCGGCCCCGTTCACGATGGGCGTGGGCATCTATGCCTTCTACGCCATGCAGCCCCACCTGCTCGAGCTGTACGGCGACGAGACCGCCTTCGGGGTGGCCGGTCTGGCGGCGGCGGCGATCGCCGGCGCCCAGATCATCGGCGGGCTGCTGGTGCCGCGGGTCCGTCACTTCTTCAAGCGGCGCACCGATGTGGTGATGTGGTCAGGAGTGATAGGCGCCGGTGCCCTGGTCGGCATCGGGCTCACCTCCAGCTTCGTGGTGGCGCTGGTGCTGCTGATCATCTGGGCGGTGGGGTCGGCGTTCGCCCTCCCCATGCGCCAGGCGTACGTCAACGGGTTGATCCCGGCCCAGCAGCGGGCCACCGTGCTGTCGTTCGATGCTCTCATGGGCTCGGCGGGCGGCGTGGTCGCCCAACCGGCGCTGGGGCGGGTGGCCGACGTTTACGGCTACGGCGCCTCGTACGTGGTGTCCGGGGGCGTCATCGCCCTGGCTACCCCGTTCTTCTGGCTGGCTCGTCGCGAGCGGGCCGTCTCCGACCCGATCAGGACCGCCCACCCCGAACCCGAGCTCCCCCTGGCCTAAGCCTGGATCCACCGTTCTCACCTGGGTCGGCCGTTGATTGACTGCTGTGGCGTCTGCAGCTGGAGGGTTGGGGCGGTGGTGGCCTTGGGTCTGTTCAAGCGTGCGCTGTTTACGTGAGAGCGGGCGCCGATCGCCAATCTGGGAGCAGTGGAGGCGGTTGCGGGCAGGCTGACGCCCACCCGGGTCCTGTGTCGAGTCGCCAGCGCTTGGCCGTCAGGCGAGAGCGGGTAAGGCTCGGAGCCGTTCCAGCGCCAAGACGAACGCGTCCAGCCAGGGCCAACGAGCCGGTAGGTGCAGGGTGAGCCTGCGGGCGCTGCGGGTGAGCCGTCCCGGCATGGTCAAGTAACGGCGCCGGATGGTCTTTGCCACGATCGGTCCGTCGGCCAGCGCACCCAGGTAGGTGGTCCAGCGCAACAGGTTGTGGGCCAAGCCGGCCAACAACAACCAGGCGGCGTTGGCGTTGAATACACCGGAGGGGCAATGGTTCCACCCTGCACCTTCCTTGAGGTCACGGATCGCCAGCTCCTGGACGGCGTGGTGACGATGGTCGGCGTCGAGGAACACCGCCCCCTCGGGACGGTCGGTGACAAAGGCGTGGTGGCGCCAGTCCGGCCACAGGGTCGACTGTGACCCCACCAGACGTGTTCGGCGCACGATCAACCGTTTCTCGCCCCAGGTGGTCTCAGCTACTTGAGCCTCGCCCGAGGTGGTGTAGTCGATGTCGGTCCAGGCCTGTTCGGGGATGGCGGCGATGGCGGCGGCGACGCCCTTGGTGATCCGGATGGTGATCGAGTAGCGCACGTCATGGTGCAAGCAGGCGTCGATGACCTTGTTGGACCAGAACCCCGAGTCGGCGCGCAGCACCATCGCGCCGGTGGCGCCAGCCCGACGGACCCGGGAGAACACCTCACGCACGAAACGGTCGGCACCCCGGCCGGTATGGGCTGATCCTTTACGCAGACGGGCGTGCAGCACCTCGCCGGTGTCGGCCCGGGTGGCCAAGATGGGGTGATAACCCAACACCTTGGAGTGGCCGTAGGCGGCGCCCTCCTTGGCGTAGCCGTGCACCTCACACACCGTGGAGTCCACGTCGATGACCAGCGGGTCGTCACCGGGCCCCGCCCCCGCCGCCCACGCCCGTGACAGCAGCGTCTCGGTCAGCTTGTCCAACTGGCGGGTGTGCCCGAAGGTGAACGACCGCAGCCACGTCCCCACCGTCGACGGCGCCATCACGGTGTGGCCCAACACCCGGGCGGTCGAACCCGACCGCAACACGTCGAGGTCGTCGATGCAGTCCGCCCCCGCCAAGATGGCATGCACCACCGTGACCGCTTTGCGGCCCGGCCGGAACCCCACTCCCACCAGACGGTCGGCCGCTGTCTCCAACCCCAGGTGCTGACCCAGCGTGGCCGCCAGGATCAACCCGGCGTCAGCTACCGCGTGATGGTCGTCGAATCTCACCTCGACACGGTCCAACGTGTGCAAAGATGGCTGCATCCTGAGAGTGCCTCCTGCTCGGGGACTGTCACGGCCTTACAACCCGACATTCTCCCAGGCAGGGGGC
>JACDBE010000044.1 GCA_013695075.1 Acidimicrobiia bacterium | reverse complement strand
CCGGTGCCGACCCCGAGGGCGAACCGCCCACCGGACAGGTGGTCGATGGTCACCGCCGTTTTCGCCAGCACCGCCGGATGGCGAAAGGTGATCGGGCTCACCAACACCGCCAGTCCGATGGTCGAGGTGTCGGCGGCGAGGGCGGCGATCTGGGTAAGGGCGTCGAACGCCGGGGTCGCCGCCGTGTCGTCGGCCAGGCTGAGCAGGTAGTGGTCGGGGACGGCGAAGGTGGACAGCCCCAGCAGCTCGCACCAGCGGGCCGAGCTGCGCAGCCGCTCGATGTCGCCGCTGGTCTGGAAGGCGATGTCCACGGCCGGTGATCCTAAGGAGCTGCGCCGGCGGCGGCGGCCCAGGGGTATGATCGACGCCGCACGGAGCGCAGCATCACGCTGGCGCCCCGCACGGAAGGAGGGACGAGATGGCCACATCCTCGCTGCTCGTCATCATCCACTCGCCGCTCCCGTGCGGGACCGCCTCGGCGTAGCCCAACCGCCTTCCGGCTCGCCCGCCTTCGCCTCGCTCTCCTTCCGGTGGCGGCCCGACTCGCCGTCACCTTCCGGAAGGAACCTCCGTTGCCCGACGCCCAACAGTCCGAGTACTTCATCGCCGAAGGACTCATCCACTCGCTCCTGAGACCCATCAAGAGCGGCAAGGAAGCCTCGGTTCACCTGTGCCGCGCCAACCGCAGAACCACCGGTCTGGAGTTGGCCGCCCTCAAGCTGTACCACCCGCTCAACCGGCGCGACTTCCGCGACGAGTCGACCTACCGCGATGGCGAGTTCATTCCCGATCGTCGTATGCAGCGTGCCCTGGAGAAGAAGACCCGGTTCGGCCGGGAGATCCAGGGCATGGTCTGGGTGGATCGCGAATGGGAAACGATGCGGTCGCTGCACGCCGCCGGGGTGGCGGTACCCCGGCCCGTTGCCCGCACCGGTGATGCGCTCCTGATGAGCTACCTCGGCGACGAGGAGTTGGCCGCACCGCAACTCCGCTCCTATCGGCCCGACGGACCCGCCGAGACGGCGGATCTGGTCGATCAGGTGTTGGAGGCGGCGAGGCGCATGCTGCACCGCAACGTGGTCCACGGCGACCTGTCCCCATACAACGTGCTCATCTGGCAGGGAGTGGCGACCGTGATCGACCTGCCCCAGGCGGTCGATGCCCGCAAGAACCGGTACGCCGCCGACCTGCTCCACCGCGACGTCACCCGCATGTGCCAGTGGGCCGAACACCACGGCGTGCGCCGCGACTCCGACCGGATCGCCGCCGACCTGTGGACCTCGTGGGAGCTGGCCGACCTGGTCCCCGAGGAGCTGCGCGGGCTCAGCCTGTGACGTCTCCCGAGCGCAGGCTCAGCCGCCGCCAACCAGCAGCGAGACGGCACCGCGGTCGAGGACGGGGCTTCGAGGGTCGCCTCGGGGTGAACCTCGTCGCGGTAGCGGCGCAGCGGTCCAGCAAAGAAGCGGTCGGCACTCGCCGAGGATCGCAACCGCAGAAGGGGTTGTGACGGTACCCGGGATTGCCATGTCGCCGATCGTGTTGCTGACGCTAGACCGGTCCGGCGCGTTCCGTCGGTCATCCGGTGGACCGATGTTGGCGCTGGAGACTCCACAGCTTGAAGCCGCAGACCAGCGGATAGGGTGACGCCGTGCTTCCCGAGCCCACCATCCATTCCAGCGCCTTTGTGGCCGACACAGCCCGCATCTACGGGACGGTAACGGTCGGTCGGTTGGTGGTTGTCATGTTCGGGGCGGTGATCCGGGCCGAGCTCGACCGGATCACCATCGGCGACGAGACCAACCTCCAGGACAACGTGGTGGTGCACTGCGACGCCGACATCCCCACCGACATCGGCGTCAGGGTCACCGTGGGTCACGCCGCCGTGGTCCACGGCGCCACCGTGGGCGACCACTGCTTGGTCGGAATGGGCTCGATCCTGCTCAACGGCTCCAGCCTGGGCGAAGGGGCCTGGCTGGCGGCGGGCTCGGTGCTCACCCCTGGGCGGTCGGTCGAACCGTGGACGCTGGCGGCGGGGACCCCTGCCCGGCCTGTCCGATCGCTCACCGCCGCCGAGATCGCTGCCCAGGACCGGGGCGTCGAAGAGTACCTGGCGTTCGCCGAGCACTACCGGCAACATCGGTGACGTTCTCGCCGCCGTACAGTCCCCGGTCAGCCGGCGATCACCTCCAACGATGGTCGCACACCAACGACAGAACCAAGCAGAGCAATGGCTCAGACTTCTGCACCGATCATCCTGGTTCCTGGCTTCTGGCTCGGCGCATGGGCCTGGGACGAGGTAGCCGAGGCGCTCCGCGCCGACGGCCACACCGTCACCGCCATCACCCTCCCCGGACTGGAGTCGGCCGACACCGATCGATCTGGCATCACCCTTTCCGACCACGTAGCCGCCATCGTCGATGTGGTGCAGGCGGCCGAGGCGCCCGTCGTCCTCGCCGTGCACAGCGCCACCGGATTCTCCGGCTACGCCGCCAGCGACCGGGTCCCCGAGCGGATCGCCGCCATGGTGTACGTCGACTCGGCACCCGGAAAGGGCGCCCTGGATGCCGAGTTCAAGGGAACCGACAAGCCGCTGGTCTGGTCCGAGATCGCGGAGGAGGAGAACCTCGACGGGCTCAGCGAGGAGCAGAAGGAGACGTTTCGCCAGCGTGCCCTGCCGGTGCCGGGCGGGGTCCTCCGCGAGTCCGTGGAGCTCACCAACGACGCCCGGCGGGACATCCCGAGCACCATCATCTGCACCGGCTTCCCCTCGGAGGAGATCAAGGCGTACGCCGCCGAGAACGACTGGGAGTGGCTCGCCGGTGTCGGCGAGCTGCGCAACGTCACCTGGATCGACCTGCCGACCAGCCACTGGCCGATGTGGTCCCGCCCCCAGGAGCTGGCCGAGATCATCGGCGACGTCGCCAAGGCGCACACCGACGACGGCCGGTGACGAGCTGGCTGGCGTTAGCCGGACACGACGAGCCGGCGTCGGTGACGGCGGCGGCGGCGGGGTAGCCTTGGGCGGGATACGGGAGTGAGGCGTGACCGCAGACCGTTCCAACACCCAGCCGGACACCGTCGGGTTCGTGCTCAACGGCGGTGAGGTGTCGGTACGGGCCGACCATCCCCATCTGCTGGCGGCGTTGCGTGAGGAGCTGGATGTCCTGTCTCCCAAGGACGGGTGCGCCCCGTCTGGTCAGTGTGGCTGCTGCACCGTGATCGTCGACGGTAAGGCCCGGATCGCCTGCCAGACCCCGCTGGACAAGGTGGCCGGCGGTGAGGTGACCACCCTAGAGGGCTTCGCCGAGTCCGACCGCCAGCGGCTGGCCGCCGCCTTTGCCGTCACCGGTGCCCTCCAGTGTGGGTTCTGCACCCCCGGGATCCTGGTGCGGGTCAAGGCGATGCTGGACCAGAAGGGTGACGGCCTCACCGGGGCGGCGGCGGCTCCCCGGCTGGGGGCCCATCTGTGCCGCTGCACCGGCTACACCAAGATCCTCGATGCCGTCGACCTGCTCGCCGCCGGCCAGATCCCCGAGCCGGAGCTGGCCGGGGGGATCGGCAAGCGGGGGGTGCGCTACGAGGCGCTCGACCTGGCGCTGGGCGACCGCCCCTACATCGACGACCTCCGGCCCGAGGGCATGCTCCACGTCGCGGTCCGCCTGGCCGACCACGCCCGCGCCGAGGTGCTCGTCATCGACACCGCCCCGGCGGAGGCGGTCCCCGGGGTGGTCCGGGTCCTCACCGCCGCCGATGTGCCCGGCGAGCTGCGGGTGGGTCTCATCGACAAGGACTGGCCGGTGTTCATCCCGGTCGGGGGCTTCACCTCGTACCTGGGGGACGTCCTGGCGGTGGTGGTGGCCGAGGACGTGCAGACCGCCCGCCACGCCGCCGACCTCATCGAGGTGGAGTACGACGTGCTGGTCCCCTTCGCCGACCCCCAGGCGGCGGTGGACAGCGACGACGACGCGGTGTGGGGGCTCGACGGCAACGTGCTGTCGGTGTCGGCATACCGGCGGGGCGACGTGGAGGCGGCGCTGGCCACATCGAGCCACACCGTCCACGAGACCTTCCACACCCAGCGGGTGGAGCACGCCTTCCTCGAGCCGGAGTCGACCCTGGCCACCCCGCAACCCGACGGCACCCTCCACGTCCACTCGGGTGGTCAGGGGGTGTGGGACGACCGGGACCAGATCGCCGCCGTGCTCGGCATCGACCGCTCCCGGGTGACCGTGGAGCTGATCTCCAACGGGGGGGCCTTCGGCGGCAAGGAGGACCTATCCAACCAGGCGCAGACAGCGCTGGCGGCGCACCTGGTGGGGCGACCGGTCAAGTGCACCCTGACCCGCACCCAGTCGATGCTGATGCATCCCAAGCGGCACCCCATCCGCATCGAGACCTGGGCGGGTTGCGACGCCGACGGCCGGCTCACCGGACTCAAGGTCCGGATGCTGGGCGACTCGGGACCGTACGCCTCGGTGGGCGCCAAGGTGTTGGAACGGGCGGCGGGGCACGCCTCAGGGCCATACGCGGTACCCGCCATCGACGTGGAGGCGGTGGCGGCCCGTACCAACAACCCGGTATGCGGTGCCTTCCGCGGGTTCGGCGCCAACCAGGCTCAGTTCGCCATGGAGGGCGTGATGGATCGTCTCGCCGAGCAACTGGGGATCTCCGGTTGGGAGATGCGGGCCCGCAACGTGGTGTCCCCCGGCTCGGTGTGGGGACCGGGCCAGGTGATGGACGGGGGCGCTGCCGGGGCCCGCATGTGCCTCAACGCCGTCCGCCCCGCCTACGACGCTGCCGTCGACGCCGGGCGGGCGGTGGGACTGGGGCTGGGGTTGAAGAACTCCGGGCTGGGCAACGGGTTCAAGGAGATCGCCGCCGCCGTGGTCCGGCTGGACGACGACGGAGGGGTCGAGGTGCGTCACTGCTGGACCGAGATGGGCCAGGGGGTGCACACCGTGGCCCAGCAGGTGGCCGCCGAGGAGCTGGGCATCGACCCGTCCCGGATCACGGTGGTGGTCGACACCACCCGGGAGCTTGGCGCCGGGCAGACCACCGGGTCGCGGGGCACGCTGATGGGCGCCGGCGCGGTGGCTGCCGCCTGCCGGGCCGCCAAGGAGGCGGGTCTGGTCGCCGGGGTCGACCACCACGGCGAGTACCGAGTGGACTGGACCAACTCGCTCAAGGAAAACCTGGAGCATCCCGTCATCCACTCCACGTTCGGCTACGCCGCCCAGGTGGTCATCGCCGACCCGGCCACCGGTGACATCGAGCGGGTGGTCGCCGCCCACGACGTGGGGCGTGCGGTCAACCCGCTGCTGTGCGAGGGTCAGATCGAGGGCTCGGTGCACATGGGTCTGGGGTACGCCCTCACCGAGGACTTCCCCACCGACGCCGACGCCCGTCCCACCAACATGACGCTGCGCAGCCTGGGGATCATCCGCCCCAAGGACATGCCCCCGGTGGAGGTGATCCTGGTGGAGGCGGCCCAACCCAATGCCCCCTACGGGATCAAGGGGGTCGGCGAGATCGGGTTGGTGCCCACCGCCGGGGCGGTCGCCGCCGCCCTCCATCAGGTCGACGGACAATGGCGCACGCGGCTCCCCATGCTGGTCCACGAACCGCTGCAACTGCCGGCGTGACCGCGGTCACCCCCGGGCTGGTCGACGCCCATCATCACCTCTACGGCACGCTGGCCCGGGGGATGCCCGCACCGCCGCGGACACCAGCAACGTTCCGCCAGATCCTGGAGCAGGTGTGGTGGCGTCTCGACGCCGCACTCGACCTGGAGATGGTGCGCTCGTCGGCAATGCTGGGTGCGCTGGAGGCGATCGAGCACGGCACCACCGCCATCATCGACCACCACGAGTCGCCCAACGCCATCGAGGGCAGCCTCACCGTGATCGCCGACGCCTGCGCCCAGGTTGGGGTGCGGGTGCTCGCCGCCTATGGGGTCACCGACCGCCGCGGTGCCGACGGGGCCAAGCGGGGGTTGGAGGAGAACCGCCGCTTCCTCGCCGAAGGTGGTCGGGGTCTGGTGGGGGTCCACGCCGCCTTCACCTGCGGCGACGACACCCTGGCCGCCGCTGCCGAGCTGGGCACCGAGTCCGGGGTGGGGGTCCACATCCACGTCGCCGAGGGGCCCGACGACGTCGATGCGGTTGCCCGGCTCGCCAGGCTCACCCGGGACGACTGGCTGCTGGCCCACTCCGTCAACCTGACAGGCGACCACCCGCTGCGGGGAACCATCGTGCACAACCCGGGATCGAATCTCAACAACGCCGTCGGCTACGCCGATCCCCGTCGCTTCACCAACCCGGTGGCGTTGGGCACCGACGGCATCGGCGCCGACATGGTCGACACCTTCCGCCTCGCCCACCTGCTCCACCGCTCCGTCGACGTCACCGCCACGCCGGAGACGGCGTGGGACTGGCTGGCCACCGGCTGGAACCTGGTCCCCGAGGCACGGCAAGACCGGGTCACCTGGTCGTATGACCCCATGGACCCGTGGCACCTGGCATTCACCCCGGGGGTGCGCCCCCTGCGGGTGGAGATCGGCGGCGAGGTGGTGCTCGACGAGGGTGTCGCCACCCGAGTCGACCCCACCGAGATCCGGGCCAAAGCAGCCGAGCAAGCAGCCAGGCTGCACGCGGCACTCTGAGCCCGTCCGCTGCAAACTTTGTGCGAATGACCCCGCCCTGCGGGGCGAAGCGCTCAAAGTTCGCGCGCATAGAGCCCACACATCGCCCGGCGGGCGTTCTTGGGTGAGGATCAGACGGCGTCGGCGAAGGTGTCGATCATCCGGCGCACGTCAGGTCCGAGCGGGTAGAGAACCGGGCAGGTGCAGCCGGCGGCGACGTATTCGGCCACCTTGGCCTGGACCTCGTCCGGGGTGCCAGCAGCACAGATCATCTGCACCTCGTCGTCGGGCACCAACCGCGACGCCGCCACCACCTGGTCGTGGGTGGCGGGCCAGGTCAGCTCGGCGCCGATCCTGTCGAGCAGCTCCGTTGAGATCCCGGAAGCCTCGGCGATGTGGGGCTGCTGGCCCAGGTACTGGGTGACCAGCAGCCGGGCGGCGTCGAGGGCGGCGGTGCGATCCTCATCCACCGAGCACACCACCAACTGGGGACGGTCGAGGTCGTCGACGGAGCGGCCCGCCCGAGCGGCCCCGATCGTCAGGTGTTCCATGGCCCTGGTGTTGTACGACGGCGGGACCAGGTAGTTGAGCACCACCCCGTCGGCGATCTCCCCCGACAGCTCCATCATCTTCATCCCGGTGGCGCCGATGTAGATGGGGACGTCCTTGGGGCGGCGCTCCTGGTGTACGTAGTCGATCTCGACCCCGTCGAGGCGAACGAACTCCCCGTCGAAGGTGACAGTTTCGTTGGCGAGCAGCGCCCGCACCACGGTGACCACCTCGCGCATCGCGGCCAAGGGACGTTTCCGGTGCACACCGACCTTGGTGGCCAGCGGGTCCCACCAGGCGCCCAGCCCGGCGAGGATTCGCCCCGGCGCTAGGTCGTCGAGGGTGGCGAACAGCGATGCCAGCCTGGCCGGATTCCGAGTCCAGATGTCGACCACGCCGGAACCGACCTTGATCCTCTCGGTGGCGGCGGCAAAGGCAGCCATCGGAATCGTCGCCTCCCGCACCAGCCGGGAGTCCGCCTGCCACACCGCCTCGAACCCCCGCTCCTCGGCGTAGCGAACATGCTCGATGGCCTCGCGGAGTGGGTGAGCATCCTGTAGGTACAGGGCCAGCCGCCTCATGGCCACCGCCGGAGGAAGGTCATGTCGGGAGGGTACCGGGCCTTAACGGGAGGGGGGCAGGCC
>JACDBE010000036.1 GCA_013695075.1 Acidimicrobiia bacterium | reverse complement strand
CCCCCCCCCCACCCCTCTGCCGCCATGATCGGCTACATCACCCGCCGTCTGCTGATCGCCATCCCGGTGCTCGCCGGGGTGCTGGTGGTGGTTTTCCTCCTGGTCCGCATCCTCCCCGGCGAACCGTGCACCGCCCTGCTCGGCGAGCGCGCCACCCAGGAGGCGTGCGACCGGTTCAACCAGATCAACGGGCTCGACCGCTCGCTTCCGGTGCAGCTGGGCATCTACGCCGGCAATGTCATCACCGGTGACTTCGGTGACTCCATCCGCTTCTCCCGCCCCGTCAACCAGATCCTCATCGAACGGCTGCCGGTCACCCTGGAGCTGACCGTGGCCGCCCTTGCCCTCGCCATCGCCATCGGCATCCCGCTTGGCATCATCGCCGCCCGCCGCCACAACTCCGCCGTCGACATCGGCGCCATGACCGTGGCCAATGTCGGCGTCTCCATGCCCATCTTCTGGCTGGGTCTGCTCTTCGCCTACATCTTCGCCTTCGTGCTACGCGACACCTTTCTCTCGCTGCCACCCAGCGGCCGGCTCAGCGCCGGGCTGCGCCCCGTCCCCTTCTACCTGGCGTGGGGACTGGAACCATCCCAGAACGGGATCATCGCCGCCGGCCAGGACTTCATCTCCAACATGGTCACCACCAACGCCCTCATCAGCGCCCAGTGGTCGATCTGGTGGGACTCGCTGCGCCACCTGGTTCTCCCCGCCATCACCCTGGCCACCATCCCCATGTCGATCATCGCCCGGATGACCCGTTCGTCGCTGCTCGATGTCACGCAGCGTGACTACATCCGCACCGCCCGCGCCAAGGGGGCCAACGAACGGCGTGTGGTGCGTTCCCACGCCCTGCGCAACGCCATGCTCCCGGTGGTCACCATCATCGGTCTCCAGCTGGGCGGGCTGCTGGGCGGGGCGGTGCTCACCGAGACCGTGTTCGGGCTGGCGGGCATCGGCACCGCCCTGTTCGACGCCATCCAGGCCCGCGACTTCCCCATCATCCAGGGTTTCACCGTGGTCATCGCCGCCACCTACGTCATCGTCAACCTGCTGGTGGACGTCTCCTACGGCTACCTCGACCCGCGGGTGCGGGTGCAATGACCGCCCGCCCCGACGCCGTCCCGGCGCTGCCCGACCCCCACGATGTCCCGACGCTGGAGACCGTACTCGAGCGACCGGCCTCGGTGTGGCGCATCGCCATGCGACGGTTCTTCCGTCGCAAGCTGGGAGTCACCGGGCTGGTCCTGGTCGGCTTCATTGTGCTGGTGGCGGTCCTGGCACCGCTCATCGCCCCCTATCCGTACGAGCTGGAGTTCATCGGCGAGGAAGGGGCGGTCCGCTGGGGGCGGCCGTGTGTCCATGTTCTCGGTTGCGAGACCACGCAGCATCTGATGGGGTTCGATGGCAACGTGCGCGACGTGTTCAGCCGGGTGGTGTACGGCGCCCGGGTGAGCCTTCCCCTGGGGTTCAGCACGGTGCTGGTGGCCATCGCCGTTGGGGCCATCATCGGCGCCGTCTCCGGATACCTCGGTGGCTGGGTGGACAACATCCTGATGCGCTTCATGGACGTGGTGCTCGGGTTCCCATCGCTGATCCTGGCCATCGCCATCGTCTTCGTCCTCGGCCCGGGAATCCGTAACACGCTGCTGGCCATCGCCATCGTCACCATCCCCCAGTACGCCCGGGTGATGCGGGCCTCGGTGCTGGCCATCAAGGAGGTCGACTACGTGGCCGCCTCGCGCGCCCTGGGGGCATCCTCGCTGCGGATCCTGGTCACCCGGGTCACCCCCAACGCCCTCACCCCGCTGGTGGTGCTGGGCACCCTGGGCATCGCCGGCGCCATCCTGGAGGCGGCGGCACTGGGTTTCCTGGGGCTTGGTGCCCAGCCGCCGCTCCCCGAGTGGGGCGCCATGCTGGCGCAGGAACGGGCCCGGGTGTTCACCGCCCCCCACCTGATGATCTTCCCCGGGCTGGCCATCATCATCACCGTGCTCGGCTTCAACCTGCTCGGCGACGGGCTGCGGGACGCCCTGGACCCCTCGCTCAACGAATGACCACCACCCGCTCCAGCACCTCTCCGCGGGACTCGTCGGCGCCGGCCGAGCACCTGCTGGAGGTGACCGACCTCAAGACCCACTTCTTCACCCGCTCCGGCGTGGTGCAGGCGGTCGACGGCATCGACATCCACGTCGACCGGGGCGAGGTACTCGGTCTGGTGGGTGAGTCCGGGTGCGGCAAGTCGGTGACGTCGCTGTCGATCATGGGTCTGGTGCCCCGGCCGGGGCGCATCGTGTCCGGATCGGTGCGCTTCGACGGGCGCGAGCTGACCACGCTGTCGCAGAAGCAGTTGACCAAGCTGCGCGGCGAGCACATCTCGATGATCTTCCAGCAGCCCACCTCGGCGCTCAACCCGGTGATGCGCGCCGGCGCCCAGATCGCCGAGGTCTTCGAGCTGCACCGCGACTGGAAGGACGCCAAACGCCAGGAGCGCACCGTGGAGATGCTGCGCACCGTGGGCATCCCCGATCCGCTGCGGCGGGCGCGGGCCTACCCCCACGAGCTCTCTGGAGGCATGGCGCAGCGGGTGATGATCGCCATGGCGCTGGCCTGCGAGCCCGAGCTGCTCATCGCCGATGAGCCGACCACGGCGCTCGACGTCACCATCCAGGCGCAGATGCTCGATCTCATCCGCGACATGCAGCAGCAGACCCGCACCGCCGTCATCCTCATCACCCACGACCTGGGGGTGGTCGCCGAGATGTGTGACCGAGTCGCGGTGATGTACGCCGGCAAGATCGTCGAGCAGGCGGACACACGGACCCTTTTCCGCACCCCGACCCACCCCTACACCTGGGGCCTCTTCGAATGCCTGCCGCGCATCGCGGAGC
>JACDBE010000020.1 GCA_013695075.1 Acidimicrobiia bacterium | reverse complement strand
GTCCCTGAAGGCACCGCCGCCCCCGCACGGGACCGCCAGCCGGTGCCCCAAGGGGGACCATCGACCGACGACGAGTTCACCCCCCAGCCAGCAATTCCACCCAACCGAGCCGACCGGGTGCTGCGCGGCGACGAGTCGTTCCCCGACGGTTTCATCGTGCCCGCTGGCGAGGTGTGGGTGTTCCATCCCGATGTCTCCACCACCATCGAGGTGGGGGCCAATGTCATCGTCGAGGGCACCCTGGTGATGCGCCCTTCGTCGGGCGAGGTCGAGCACCTGCTGCGCTTTGTCGGGGTGGACGAGGCGGCCATGGTGGGCGGCGGGATGCAGGCGGTGGAAACCGACGTCGGCCTGTGGGTGATGGGCGATGGAGCCCTCGACCTGCAGGGCACCGACAAGACGCCCTGGGGATACGAATGGGATGCCGCCTGGGAGGGCGACGAGGTGGTGGCGGCGCCCAACCAGCCGGGAAACTATGACTTCGCCCCGGTCGCCGGGCCCGGTGAGGTTCCCGCGGCCAACGATCTCGGCTTCGCCACCGAGCTGCTCAACCTGTCGCGCAACGTGCGCATCGAGGGTACCGAGACGGGCAAGACCCACGTGTTCATCCGGTCCTCGCAGCCCCAGATCCTGCGCTTCGTCGCCATCCGCTACGTGGCCCCCGCCCCGGGTAGCGGCGCCCGAGACCTGGCGGCGAGCCAGACCGGGCGCTATGGGCTGCACATCCACATGAACGGCGACAACTCCCGCGGCACCTTGGTGGAGGGGGTGGTGATCCGCAACGCTGACAACCACGCCTTTGTACCCCACGGGTCGCACGGGATCACCTTCCGCAACACCATCGCCTACGACGTGTTCGGGCAGGCCTACTGGTGGGATCCCTCCACCAGGGACAATCCGGGCAACGAGAGCAACGACATCCTGTGGGATGGGACGGTGGCGGCGCTGGTGCATACCGATGGAAACCGTGGCGGCGCCTTCTCACTGGGTGGCGGCGAGAACCTGACGGTGGTCAACTCGGTCGCCGTCGGGGTGCAGGGGCGGGGCAAGGACATCGGTGGGTTCCTGTGGCCGGGCCATGACGAAGGTCTGTGGTCCTTCTCCAACAACGTCGCCCATAACAACGCCGGCAACGGGATCTTCGTGTGGCAGAACACCAGGCTTCCCCATGTCATCTCCGACTTCACCGCCTACTACAACGGGAAGGCGGGCATCCACCACGGCGCCTACCGCAACGCCTACCTGTACCAGGACCTGGTGCTGTTGGAAAACGGGGTGAAGGAGGGGGTCGATCTGCCGGTGCTGTCCTCGGCGGCGGGTACCTCCACCGCCGATGGCGCCACCGCCATGCAGCTGTGGCAGGGGGTGACCACCGACGGCGGGGTGCTGCGCACCACCCCCCACGCCCAGAACGCCCTGGCCCCCATCCGCTTCGTCGACTGCGACTTCTCCGAGGTGATCCTTGGTGAGGGCCCCGGCCACTTCTCGATATACGAGTTCGTCGACTGCGGGCTGGAACCGGAGGACATCACGGTGGAGTCGATGCACCCCGAGTCAGTGGTGCGTGGCCAGAACGGCACCGAGGCCTGGCAGCTCAACGGCGATGGCAGCGTCGCCACCGTCGACCCCTTCGCCTAAAGGAGCTGCCGGTCGCAGCGGGCACCCACCGGCAAACGATGGCCCCACCCGCCGCTGATAGAGTGCGCTCACGCGCCGGGGTCCGTCGATGGCATCGGCGCGGTCCGGGCACGGTTCCGGACAGACACATACCGGTCGAGTGTGGGGGCAACGTGGATTTCTCCTGGAGCGACGAACAGCTCGCTTACCGTCAGGCCGTGGTCGAGTTCGCCCAGAAGGAGCTCAACAGCCGGCTCATCGAACGTGACCACGACTCGGAGTTCTCCCGGGAAGCGTGGCAGAAGTGTGCCGACTTCGGCCTGCTCGGCCTGCCCTTCGATGTCGAGCTCGGCGGCCAGGGCGCCGATTACCTCACCACCATGCTGGCGATGGAGGCCCTCGGCTACGGGTGCCGGGACAACGGGCTGATCTTCTCGCTGGGCGCCCACCTGTGGTCGGGGGCCACCCCCATCGCTCGCTTCGGCACCCCCGAGCAGAAGGACCGTTACTTGCGGGGGATGATCGACGGTTCGCTGATCGCGGTGCAGGGCATGACCGAGCCCGGTTCGGGGTCGGACGCCTACAGCCTGGCCACCACCGCCACCGAGGACGGCGACGGGTGGGTCCTCAACGGGTCCAAGACGTTCATCACCAACGCTCCCGTCGCCGACGTGTTTGTGGTGTTCGTCAGCGTCGACCGGTCGAAGGGTTGGCTGGGGTTGACGGCGTTCATCGTCGACCGGGACACCCCGGGTCTGACTGTTGGCAAACCGTTCCACAAGATGGGGATCCGCACCTCACCGATGAGCGAGCTGATCTTTGAGGATTGCCGACTCCCCGCCGAGAGCATGCTGGCCAAGAGGGGCTCGGGGATGATGGTGTTCAACCACTCCATCGAACACGAGCGGGGAGCCATCCTGGCGCACACCGTGGGCACCATGGAGCGCCAGCTGGAGGAGGCCGTCGCCTACGCCAGGCAGCGCAAGCAGTTCGGCCAGACCATCGGCAAGTTCCAGGCGGTGTCGCACCGGTTGGTCGACATGAAGGTGCGGCTGGAGTCCGCCCGGTTGCTGATGTACCGGTTGGGTTGGGAGTGGGACCGGGGCGGGGGCAAGGCCATCGACGCCTCGATGGTCAAGCTGGTGCTGTCGGAGTCATGGGTGCAGTCCAGCCTCGACGCCATGGCGGTGCACGGGGCGTACGGGTACATGTCGGAGAGCCAGATCGAGCGCGAGGTGCGCGACGCTCTGGCTAGTCGCATCTACTCGGGTACCTCCGATATCCAGAAGAACATCATCGCCAGCCAGATGAAGCTGTGAGCTACCGCTACCTGGTCAACCACTACCTGGAGGACGCCGCCGCCCGGACCCCGGACAAGGTGGCGGTCGTCGACCAGGACCGGTCGATGACATACGGCGACCTCGATGCCCGGGCCAACCAGGTGGCCCACCTGCTCGGCGACCTGGGGGTGGCCCGTGGCGACCGGGTGGGGATCCACCTGCGCAAGTCGATGGAGTCGGTGGTGGGCATCTACGGGGCCTTGAAGGCGGGCGCCTGCTACGTGCCCCTCGACCCCAGCGCCCCCGACAGCAGGATCGGCTACATCGCCGGCAACTGCGGCATCCGCCATCTCATCACCGGTACCGAGAAGCGTCGGTCGTGGGCGGCGGTGAAGGGCGAGGGGGCCGGCGAGCTGGCTCACCTGGTGGTCCTCAATGCCGCCACCACCGCCGGGCTGCCCGCCGTGGACGGCGCCGAGCTGTGGGCCGGCGACGCCGTCGACGCCCGACGAGTAGTCAGCCCGGGTGTCAGCACCGTGCAGCAGGACCTGGCGTACATCCTGTACACCTCCGGATCGACCGGCGACCCCAAGGGGGTGATGCTCAGCCACCTGGCCTGCCGCGGGTTCGTCGACTGGGCGGCTGAGGAGTACGCCGTCACCGCCGACGACGTGGTCTCCAGCCATGCCCCGCTGCACTTCGACCTGTCCACGTTCGACCTGTACGCCGCCGCCCGGGCGGGAGCCACCCTGGTGCTGGTGCCGCCCAAGATCTCGGTGTTCCCCGTCGAGGTGGCCAGCTTCATCGATCGTCACCGCGTCACCGTGTGGTACTCGGTGCCCAGCATCCTCACCATGCTGGTGGAGCACGGTGAGCTGTCGGTTGGATCGCTGCCCAGCATCCGGGTGCTGCTCTTCGCCGGGGAGGTGTTCCCCACCAAGTACCTGTCGCGGCTGATGAAGCTGATGCCCGGCGTCGTCTTCGCCAACCTGTACGGCCCCACCGAGACCAACGTGTGCACCGCATACACCGTGCCCGAGCCGCCCGACGAGGGCGATGCACCGGTCTCCATCGGGCGGGGGATCGCCAACGTGGAGTGCTTCGTGGTCGACGAGGAGCTTGCCGAGGTAGAGCGGGGTGCGGTGGGGGAGCTGCTGGTGCGGGGCCCGACGGTGATGCGGGGCTACTGGGGCGATCGGGAGCGGACCCAGGCCCGGCTGATCCGAGACCCGCGGGATGCGGTGTTCGGCGACCCGGTGTACCGCACCGGCGACCTGGTGGAGGAGCTGACGGACGGCAACTACCGATTCCTGGGACGGCGCGACAACCAGATCAAGAGCCGCGGCTACCGCATCGAGCTGGGCGACATCGAATCCGCCGTCAACGCCCATCCCGACGTTGTCGAGTGTGCCGTGGTGGCCGTCCCCGACGAGATGATCTCCAACCGCATCCACGCCTTCGTGGCGGTGAAGGCGCCCATCTCCGAACACGAGATGACAGCCTTCTGCGCCGAGATCATCCCCAGGTACATGATCCCGGAGTCATTCGCCTTCAGCGACACCCTGCCCAAAACCTCCACCGGCAAGGTCGACCGCCAGACCCTGAGTCGCCAAGCACGGGAAGCAGCATCGTCGCCGATCTGAAGGCGGCCGAGCCTTGGTGGACCAAAGGTGGCGCACCCGGGCGGGGCCGATAGCATCGCAGCCCTGGAGAGTCCGTACGTGAAAGGACCGCTTCAGGACAAGGCAACCGAAAACACCGGCGCCCGCGACGACTGGCATGTACCCAGGCTTGACCTGGTCAGCGGTCGGCCAGATCCATCGCAGGGCATCCGGATCGTGGCTCAGTACCGGCAGCCCGAGGAGGGTGCCCAAGGCACCGGCGATCGTGGTCGCTCCGTGTCCGCCTCTCGCACCCCACACGGTGATCGTGGACGGGAGATCGTGGAATGGCACAGCTTCCTCGTACCTGACCTGCTCGGTCGATTGAAGGGGTTCGACGCCGTGGCGTCGGTTCAACGTCGGATGATGGTGTGGTCATGGGCGGTGCCGGGTCGGGGGTCGCCGCGGTGCTCGGCCATGTGGTGGCGCTTGCATAGAAGTTCGAGGTCGTCGAGGTCGGTCTTGCCACCGTTGATCCAGTGCGTGCGGTGGTGGACGTCGCACCAGTCGGGCGGTCGGCCACAGCCTGCCGTGGTACACCCGCCGTCGCGGACGGCGAGCGCTCGCCGTTGCGCAGGCGTGGCGGTGCGCACTGCGCGGCCCATGTCCAGTGGTACCGAGTCGCCGTCGACGAGGATCCGGGTGACGTCAGCGTCGCACAGGATGCGGCGGGCGGTCTCGGGGGTGATGGTGCCGGTGTGGGCGAGCTCGCACCGCTTGCCATCCCGACCGATGAGCGTGTCGAGGTCGACGATGACGCTTACGTGGGGCCGATGGCCGCCGATGATGCCCGGGTGGTTGTCGAGGAAACGGGTGCAGATCTCACCGAGAGCTTCGGCTCGCCGCCTCGGGGCCGGACGCAGGTCGTCCCCCGCACCCTCGGCTCGGGCGAGGGGGGTCATCGCAGTGTCGAGGGCGGTGAGCACCGCCTCGCCGGTCTCCTTGTCGAGGAGCCCGTCGATCTTGACCATGTCGTCGCCGGTCAGCGACACAAACAGGTACGACGCCTCCTGCTGCTCGTTGAAGGTCCGTTCGGCGGCAACGGCGTCGGCGCAGTTGCTCCAGTGGGTGACCGCCTTTCGGAGATCCCGCAGGTCGAGGTCGTTGGCAAACCCGAGCAGCAGCGCCTCGTGGTTGCGGTACGGCTCGGGGTGCGCCCTTGCGGCCCTGGCGAGTATGCGCAGCCGAGCCCCGGACAGGTCGCCCGTCTCGGCTCGACGGCGTGTCTCGGGATGGTCGTGCAGCGTTCGGCCCAGGGTGA
The DNA here is from genome assembly GCA_013695075.1 of Acidimicrobiia bacterium. Taxonomy (GTDB): domain Bacteria; phylum Actinomycetota; class Acidimicrobiia; order Spongiisociales; family UBA5794; genus JACDBE01. Next base: position 2,577 of record JACDBE010000020.1, on the reverse strand, counting down.
CCTGGCGCTGCGCGGTGGAGTCGTCACAGTCCGTGGTGTGGGCGAGCCACCTCGTCACCGAAAGGAATCCCTGTAGTTCGGGGATGCCCCTCCGGCGTGCCTCGTCGGCGATCGATGCCAGGCGGCAGGTGATGACATCGACCGCCCGCGAGAGTTCGGAGAGCTCAGCAGTGAGCTCGTCGCCGGTCAAGCAGGAGAGCTCCCGGGCGGCGATCTCGTCGATCGCAGAGCGCAGGCCGCTCATCAGACACCTCCCTACCATTTGCAGTATCTCGGTTGGGGAAGTTCCCTCATGATATCGCACAGATGTTCGATTGTCAAGTCTCAACTCTTGGCTCTTTGCCAAGTCCTTTCAGCGCTACTCCAACTGGATCAGACCCGGTCGACGACGTAGTCACTTCGGGAGGCCTTGCGCCATTCCTCGAACTGTTCCGGTGAGCGGACGCCGTGATCGAGAACCGCGGTAGATGTCGACGCCACCCCAATACTGCGCGTGTAGCGCCGGTTGAAAACTGCGCGGTCCACCACTGCTGACAGTTCGCAACCGAGCCTCAGGTCAGGTCGACCCGAGGAGGAAGGGTGTACGACGTGCAGGACTGGGCTGAGGTTCGTCGCTTGCACCGCGACGGCTGGACCAACACTGATATCGCTGAGAAGTTCGGTATGAGCCGCAACACCGTCGCCTCGCTGATCGCGAGCGAGACGCCGCCTCGCTACGAGCGGGCGCCGGCGGGCTCGCTGCTGGACGGCTTCGCTGATGCGATCGCGGCGATGCTCGATGAGAACCCCAAGGCGCCGGCGACGGTGATCCGGGAGCGGCTGGTGGCGTTGGGTTATTCGGGTGGGATCACCATCTTGAAGGAGTGTCTCGCCGAGCTGCGACCGAGCTTTGTCGGAGCGCGCAGCTACCAACGAACCAGCTACCTGCCCGGTGAGCTCGCCCAGCTCGACTGGTGGGAGACCGGCATCGACATCCCCGTGGGCAAGGACGCGTCCCGCAAAGCCTTCGGGCTGGTGACGAGCCTTCCCCACTCGGCCGCGCACGCTTGCGTGTTCACGTTCTCCAAGACGACAGCGGACTTCTGTCCGGCGCTGGTCGGTTGCTTCGAGCGTCTCGGCGGTGTGCCCCGCGGGGCGGTGTTGGACAACGACGCCGCCATGGTCAAGCCGCGTCGCGGTGGGCCGGCGCACCTCGTCGATGACGTGGCTGGGTTGTTCGGTGCGCTGTCGCTCAAGCCGATCGTGCTGCGACCGCGCTTTCCCGAGGGCAAGGGCCAGGACGAGCGGATGATCGGCTATCTACAGACGTCGTTTGTGCCGCTGCGCCGCTTCTCATCGATCGAGGACCTCCAGCGTCAGCACGACACCTGGGCTCGCACGGTCGCTTTCGAGCGCCGCCCACGACGGCTGGCAGGCAGCGTGACCGAGGCGTGGCGGGTCGAGCGCGGTTTCCTCGCCGCGCTGCCCACCCCGCTGCCCGCAACGGATCAGCGTGTCGAGGTCCGCGTCGCCAAAGACGGTTTCGTGCGTTTCGGCGACGTCGACTACTCGGTGCCGCCCGGTCTTGCCGGGCGACGCGTTCAGCTGGCCGTCTCGCCTCGTGAGGTTGTGGTGTTCCTCGACAGCGAGGAACTGGGCCGCCATTCCCGCAGCTACGTGCCCGCCGATGTTGTTCTTGACCCGGCCCATGCACGCGCCCTGCGTCTCGAACGCGATGCCCGCCGTCGCCTTGAGACCAAGGACGTCGCGGTCCCACCGGTGAACCTGGCTCGCTACGATCTGGCCGTCGGGATCACCTCATGAACCGCACCGCGTCGGAGCTCGCGTTCCTGACCCGAGCCATGAAGGCGCCACGCATCGCCGCCTGCGCCGAGACCATGGCCAAACGCGCCGTCGACGAGGGCTGGGACCACCAGACCTATCTCGCCGCCGTGCTCGCCGAAGAGGTCAGCGCCCGCGAAACTCACGGCGGCCAGCACCGGGTGAAGGCGGCACGCTTCCCGCAAGTCAAGACGCTCGACGATTTCGACTTCGGCTTCCAGCGGTCAGTGAAGCACCAGACCATCTCGCACCTGGCCCAGCTCGACTTCCTCCACGAAGCGCACAACGTCGTGTTCCTCGGCCCGCCCGGCACCGGCAAGACGCACCTGTCCATCGCGCTCGGTGTCCAAGCCGCACGACGCGGCCACCGTGTCGCCTTCGCGTCCGCCCAAGACTGGGTCGGACGCCTCGCCACCGCCAAACGCACCGGCCGGCTCGAAGACGAACTCGAACGGCTGCGACGCGTGCCCCTCGTCATCATCGACGAAGTCGGCTACATCCCCTTCGACCCCGACGCCGCAGCCCTGTTCTTCTCGCTGATCTCCAGCCGCTACGAACGAGCCAGCCTCATCGTCAGCTCCAACAAGACGTTCTCCGCATGGGCAGAGATCTTCGGCGACGCCACCGCGGTCGAAGCCATGGTCGACCGCCTCGTCCACCACGCCGAAGTCATCGTGCTCCAAGGCGACAGCTACCGGCTCAAGAACCGCGCCAAGGAGGTGCCCCCCAAAAAGTCACGCTGACCGCGCAACTTTC
>JACDBE010000382.1 GCA_013695075.1 Acidimicrobiia bacterium | reverse complement strand
CATCGCCTGGTCGCCGGGTGGCGGTGACGATGCGCAGCGCGTAGTCCACCACCTTCTGGTCAACGAAGACCTCGCCGGACACCCGCTGCATGGCGAGCACGTCGCCGGGATCGAGGATGGGCTCCGCTGCCGAGGCTTCGACGTCCATGCGGTAGACGATCTCGCGCTCCTCGTCGACGGTGGGGTAACCCATCGGCACCCGCATCATGAACCGGTCGCGCTGCGCCTCGGGCAGCGGGTATACCCCCTCGGATTCGATGGGGTTCTGAGTGGCCATCACCAGAAACGGCGCCGGGGCGGGGAAGCTCTGGTCGCCGATGGTGACCTGGCGCTCCTGCATCACCTCCAGCATCGCCGACTGCACCTTGGCCGGCGCCCGGTTGATCTCGTCGGCGAGCACGAAGTTGGCCAGCACCGGGCCCGGTTCCACATCGAACTTCTCCTTCGACGCCAGGTAGATGCGGGTACCCACGATGTCGGAGGGCAGCAGATCCGGGGTGAACTGGATCCGGGAGAAGCTGCCCCCCAGCACCCGGGCCAGGGTGTTGAGGGTCAGCGTCTTGCCCAACCCGGGCACCCCCTCCAGCAGGCAGTGACCGCCGGACAGCAGCGCCACCATCAACCGTTCCAGGGCGCGGTCCTGGCCGACCACAACCCGGCGCATCTCGAACAGCGCCTGTTCCAGCTGCGCCGATCGCTTGGCGAACTCGTCGATCATGGCTTTCACTCCCCCAGCAGGTTTTCGTAGAGCAGCCCCAGCAGGTCTTCCAGCATGGAGTCGAGCTCGCCGTCGCCGGCGAAGAAGTCGTCGAGCAGCGGCAGCAAATCTCCCGGGCTCAACCCCTCGGGATCCTCGAGGAACCGGTCGAGCAGGTTGCGCAGCTCGGGGTCGGTCAGCGGGCCGTCCCCGCCGGGCCCACCGAGGAAGTCATCGAGCAGCGGCGCCAGATCGTCTGGCTGGATGCTGGAGGGGTCCTCGAGCAGCTGATCGAGCAGTTCGCGCAACTCAGGGGGGATCGCCCCGGGATCACCCAGCCCGGGCAGCGTGGATTCGGGGTCGAGCGAGTCGGGCTGGGGCTGGTCGGCGGTGAAAGGCTCGGCGATGGCCACTGCCTGGTCGATGGCGACGGCGAAGCCGAGCCCGTCGCTGCCCCCGGAGAAACTGGCGATGGCCACGTTGACCCCAATGACCCGCCCCTCCCTATCGGCCAGCGGACCACCGGAGTTGCCCTGGTTGATCGGGGCGTCGGTCTGGATGAGGTCCTCCAGCCGCCCCCCGGGGACGTCGAGGTCGCGGTCGACGGCGGAGACGATGCCCGAGGTGACCGACTGCCGGAATCCCAAAGGGCTGCCGATGGCGATGGCCAGCTGCCCCACTCGCACCGGGTCGTCGAGCGACAGCGGCGCCGCCGGGATGTCCCCGTCGACCTCGACCACGGCAACGTCGGCCACCGGGTCTCCCCCGAGCACCACGCCGGTGAGCTCCCGCCCGTCCGAGGTGCGCACCGTGACCTCCCGGGCCCCGGCGACCACATGGGCGGCGGTGAGGATGCGTCCCCCGTCGGCGTAGGCGAAGCCGGACCCGACCATGCCGTCGCGTTCGATCTGCACCACCGAGGGCAGCAGGGCGGCAGCCACATCGGCGATGGGCTCGTCGATCCCGGCGAGCCCGGGGACGGCCAGTCCGGGTTCGTCCTCCCACGGGGACCAGGCGAGCAGAGCAGCGATCAGCGCCAAGGCGCCGATGATCCCCAGCACCCAGCCCCATCGATCGAACCCGGGCCGGCCCCGCACCGGCGACGGCGGAGGAGCCCCGGGTGGCCACGGCGTCGGCGGGGCGGTGACGGGGTGCGCCGGCGCGGGCGGCAGCTCGACGGTGACCGGGCCGGTCTCCACCGGGACCTGCCGGGTGGTGGTCGGGGGGACCGCCGCCACCGCCAGGTCGGGTACCGCGGCGGGCTCGTCGACCTCGGGCGGGGTCTGGGGCAGATCGCGCCAGGTTCGCCCGGTGGCGATGGGCTGTGGCGACGCCGGATGGTCGGTGTCGAGCGTCATGGGCGAATCATCCCTGGGCACTCCTGGTGATCGGTCAACCGGCCGGAACCGTAGGACGGGTCGGATAAACGGGAGCTAAACCGACGAACCAGCGTGATTCTGGGACGCACCCCGGATCGAGTTCCGAGACCCAGGAGACGGAGTCGAGGAACTGGTCCGCGGTGAACCCGTCCTCGGCTTCGGATGATCCCTCACCGACCAGGGTGACTAGGTCGACGTGGTGGACCTCGACACGGGCGCCGGTCGTGGTAGTGAACACCACGACCCCAGCCGCCGCGTCCCACTCTGTCCGGCTCTGCGGCCATACCAGGAGAGTCAGCTCGCCTTGTTCGTCGAGCAGTACGCAAGAGTCGTCAATCTGGATCGTGCCGTGGGCGAGGGCTTCGTCGCCGCCAGTGACATCGGCGACTGCGAGGGTCCCCAGGCTCCGCCGGGGACCCACACGAGCAATTGGGGACCGCGATATCCGCGTATCGCAATCTTTTTGCCGTCCGCCCAGACTGCGACTACCAATCCAGTGCCGGCGTTGCGAACGGGTCGTGGACCGGGTGGATGCCGTCTCCGGTGATGGTGGTGTGATCGGCGCCGGCGGCGATCGGCAGCCAGATGACGAAGCTGGCCCCGGCGCCCCGCACCGAGCGCAGGGTCAGCTCGCCGCCGTGGGCCTGGGCGATCTGGCGGGCGATGGCAAGCCCCAGCCCGTCGCGGGTCTCGTCACCCAGGCTGGAGGGGTCGGCGCTCCAACCCCGGGAGAACACCGCCTCGTGATCGCCGGGGTCGATCCCCGGGCCCTGGTCGGCCACCCCCACCCAGGCGAACCCGTGGTGGCGGCCGGTGCCCACCTGCACCGTGGAGCCCTCCCTGGTGAGCCGCACCGCGTTGTTGACCAGGTTGCCGAACGCCCGCTTCAACCCGTCGGGGTCGACCCTGACCATCACATCTTCACCGACGACCTCGATGTTGACCCGACGTTCCTCCATCGGTCCGATGTACTCGGCCACCACCTCGGCGGCCATCTCCCGCAACGACAGCGTGGTGCGCACCGCGGCGGGGACGTCGCGACGGGCGAACACCACCAGGTCGTCAACGGTCTGCGCCGCCCGATCGACGGTACGCCGCACCACCTCGGCGGTCTTGCGGTAGGTGTCGACGTCGGCACCGGGATCGGACAGCACCACGTCGAGGTTGGTGGCCATCACCGCCAGCGGGTTGCGCAACTCGTGGGAGGTGTCCTGGATGAAGCGGCGCTGCGCCTCCGCCCCCGCCTCGAGGCGCCCCAGCATGCCGTCGAAGGTGTCCGCCAGCTCCTTCAGCTCGTCGTCGGGCCCGCCCAGCTCGATGCGCTCGGATAGGTCGCCGGTTTGGATCTCCTTGGCGACGGCGGTGATGCGACCGATGGGGCGCAGGGTGCGGTCGGCGATGACCCAACCGGCGGCGATCGACAACGGGAACAGCCCCAGCAGGCCGATCACCGAGTAGCGGCGCAGCGTGTCCAGCGCCCGCTCGTTGGTCAGCTGCTCCAGGGTGACCAGCCGACCCTCGATCTGCTCGGCGACGATGATGCGGTTGCCCAGCGGGTCGAAGAAGGTGTTGAGCTCGATGCGCTGCGCCATCGGCTGGTCCTGAAGCGACTGCGACAGGGCATAGTTGACCCCGGCGATCACCAGGAAGGCCATCCCGAACACCACCAGCGAGAAGGTGAGCGCCAGCCGGAAGCGGATGGAGCGGAAGAACGAGGTGAGGCGGCTCATGGCATCTCGACCAGCCGGTATCCCGCGCCGACAACGGTCTCGATGGCATCGGTGGCGCCGGCGAGACGCAGCTTGCGCCGCAGGTTGGACACCGTCACCCGCACCGTGTTGGTGAACGGGTCGGCGTGCTCGTCCCACACGTGCTCCAGCAGCCGCTCGGCGGACAGCACCTCGCCGCCGTGGAGCATGAAGTAGCGCAGCAGGGCGAACTCCTTGGCGGTGAGGTCGAGGGTGGCGCCGCCGTATGCGGCGGTGCGCCTGGCGGCGTCCAGCGACAGCCGGCCGACCTCGATGACGGCTCCGGTCGCCGCCGATCCCCGCCGCCCCAGGGCGCGCACCCTGGCGAGCAGCTCGGGGAAGGCGAACGGCTTCACCAGGTAGTCGTCGGCACCGTCGTCGAGCCCGGCGACCCGGTCGTCGAGCCCGTCACGGGCGGTGAGCATCAGCACCCGGGGCTCCTCGTCACCGGTGGCACCCCCGGAACGGATGAAACGGCACACCTGGAGGCCATCCATGTCGGGCAGGTTGAGGTCGAGACACACCAGGTCGTACTCGCTGACGGCCAGCTTGTCGATGGCGACACCGCCTTCGCCCACCAGGTCGACGGCGTAGCCCTCCCGGCGCAGCCCGGTGGCCAGCGCCGAGGCCAGATCCGGCTCGTCCTCCACCACCAGCACCCGCACCGCTTCGCCTCCTCTTCGAGGTGAGGCTACGCCGATCGACTCCCGGCGCAACCGGCCCCGGTCGCCCGCTCCATTGCGCGCCGCTGGGTAGCGGTCATTGCTCCGGTTCGGTGAACGCCACCGCAGCCGCCCGCTCGTGGAGCGGTCTGAGACGTTCCAGCTGGTCGATCGCTCGCTCTCCGAGGCGGTCGAAGTCGAAGGGGGCGAGGCGCCCGTCCTGGGAGGCGACCAAACCCAAGGAAACCCACAGCCTCGACTTGCCGCTCACGCCCGATATCAAGGCCTCGATCTCGAGCACCCGATTGAGCGGCGAGTAGCCCAGCGGCCGACCGCCGAGCTTGATACGGCTCGCCCAGAGCGAGACCTTGGCCAGCAGCCGTTTCAGTCGCGGCTGGGAGACATCGAGTGCGGCCATCACGTCGTCCAGGGTGGCGACGTCCTCGGCGACGTCGTCGGCGATCCTCCGCAGCGGGGTGTCGAAGTCGTTGCCGGCGTTGTTGCGGTGACACCTGGCGGCCAGACCGGCACCGACGGTGGCCCCGGCCCGATGATCGGTCAGATAGGTACCGAAGAGTTTGGATGCGTCAGTCACGGTGTTCTGGCATGGGCTGTCTGTCTACCCGGGACGGCCGACACTCAACCAAGGTCGGTGGCTGAGTTCATCAGCGCCTATCAAGGTGGCGGCTACGGTGACGCCATGCGACCTCGGTTGCTCGTCGTCTTCGGCTGCCTCCTCATCGCCGGATGCGCCGACGAGGGCAGGTCTGCGACCTACCCGTCCGGGAGTGCCGCGAACGGCGATACACCTGCTGGGGAGACAGCCCCGGTGGTATCGGTTTTTGATGGCGACTCGATGCTGGTGGAGACCGCCGCCGGCGAGCGGGAGGTGCGGCTGGCCGGGGTCAACGCCCCCGAGACCGGGGAGTGCTTCGCCGCCGAGGCGGAGCAGCGGCTGGTGGAGCTGGCGGGCGACGAGGTCACCCTGGTCATCGTGCCCGGCGAGGACGACGAGGACCAGTTCGGGCGGTTGCTGCGTGACGTGTGGGCTGGTGGTGTGTGGCTCAACCGGATAGCCGTCGCCGAGGGCGCCGCCATGGTCCTGCACACCGGCAGGGTTGGCCAGGAGGAGCTCAGCGCGGCCGGGGACAGCGCCTGGGAGGATCGCCTGGGGATGTGGGGAACCACCTGCGGTCCCGCACCCGAGGGCGTGGAGATCGCCGACATAGGGTTCGATCCGGCAGGTCCCGACGACGAGGTGCCCAACGACGAGTACGTGGTCATCGAGAACTCCAGGGCAGAGCCCATCGACGTGTCCGGATGGATCGTGCGCGACGAGTCGTCGACGCATCGCTACGTGTTCGAGGACGGTGCCGTGCTCGACCCAGGTACCCCGGTGACCATCCGATCCGGGTGCGGTGAGGGCACCCCCACCGATCGCCACTGGTGCGCCGACGACCCGGTGTGGTCCAACGGGGGCGACACCGTCCTGGTGCAGACCCCCACCGGGACCGTCGTCGCCCGTCTCGCCTACCCGGGCTGATCCTCGGCGACCTGGCTGTCCTCGTCCTTGGCCTCCTCCATCGCCTCCGGCTCCAGCTCCTCGGCAGCGGTGTTGAGGCGGATGAACAGCCCCCAGGCCACCAGCAGGGCGGCGGCGGCGATGCCGATGCTGGCCACGTACGGCAGCTGCTCGGGGGCGTCCGACGACACCCGGAAGGTGAGCACCAGGGTCTCGATGACCAGCGCCACCACCAGCACGATCATGAACCGCGAGAGGAAGCGCCGCACCCGGGTGGGCGCGCCAATGGTCGCCTCGCGCTGCACCTCCTCCTCGAGGATGGTCTGGCCCAGCTCCAGCGCCGCCAGAGCAACGGTGAGCACTGCGATGCTCTCCAGCATGGCACCGAGCCGGTCGCTGAGCTCCACGTCGTCGAACAGCCCGATGCCCTCCCACAGCTGCCAGCCGGCAACCACGATCAACGCCGCGGCGGCGACGACGAACAGCAGGGCGATGATCAGGTGCCCCGCAGGGAACAGGCGGAGGAGTGCCTTCATCGCAAGCTGCCGGGTCTCATGGAGGATGAGACATACCCGGCGGAGCCCGGTTCAATCGCCCGCTGCGGCGTTCCGTCGGTGAACGTCCATCGTCGTCGGGCCCGCCTACGGCTGCATCGGGACCTGACAGTCTTCGGTGGGGGCGCCGCGGAACACCGAGCCGTTCCACACCTCGGGGGCGTGGCTGGGTCCGCCGCCGGGAACGTCGGTGGTGAGGAACCGCACCAGCGCCCGGTACAGGGCTTCGGCGTATGCCTGCTGGAACTCGGGGGTGGCCAGCAGCTCGGCCTCGGAGGGGT
>JACDBE010000303.1 GCA_013695075.1 Acidimicrobiia bacterium | reverse complement strand
GCTGCCCGGGGACAACACGTGGTGGATTCCGTCAACGAGGAGTGGGGACTTCTACCTGGCCACCAGCGGGGACCTCGATCTGGCCACCAGCGGGGACTTTCTCATGGCCATGGACACCCGTGCCGGTGGACCCATCACAACACGGGGAAGCTATTCACCCACGGCCACTGCACCGGCGACGCCGAGCACTACCGGCGCTGGTTCCGGCCCCTGACCGGGCGCGACCGCTCCCCACACGTCACAACGGCATCGCGCCGGCGGCGAGCACCGGGCCGCGGCACCACCTCGACCTCCGTCCGTGGAGAACCAGCGCCGCAACGCGTGCAGCGGTCAGGTGAGAAGGGCGACGATCGTTGCTACCACGCCGATGGCGCCGAGGATCAACGAGCCGATGGCGGCGACCCCGGCGAGAAGCGGCAGCCGGGTGATGGCGAGAAGTGATGCCCACAGGTCGGTGAGCTCGCTGCGGCGGTTGGAGACAATGCGGCGCAGCGCCAGCAGGCGGCGACCCGAGGCCACCAGGTGGCGCCGGTCCCGAAGGGCGTCGCCGATGTCTGCGATGGCCCGGCGGACGGCCGGGTCGTCCTTCAACCGGGAGACGTCGCTGGCAATACCGCTCGCCCGGCTCGCTCCAGCCAGGGCCTGCCTGGCCACAAGCGCCGCTCCCGCCGGGATGGCGCACGGGACCAGCCCGATGGCAAGCCACGCCCCCCGGGCCGAATCCGACAGGGCGGCGGCGACGGCGATCAGGCAGAACACTCCCGCCACCGCAGCGACCACAGCCTCGATGGTGGCCAGCCGACGCCCCCGGCGCAGGATCTCCTCGATCCGCCCCGCGGCCAGCCTGGCGAAGTCCCCCAGCGATGTCACCATCCCGATTGTTGCACCCTGGTGCGCGATCAGTCGCCCTCGGGCTCGGTGGGGATCACCAGCACCGGGCTGTCGGCGTGCTGGACGACCTGCTGGCTCACCGAGCCCAGCAGCAGGCCCCGGAAGCCGCCCAGCCCGCGGCTGCCGGCGACCACGGTCCAAGCCCCCCTGCCCGCCTCGGTGATCGCCCGGGCGGCATGGTCGTTAACCACCCGAATCGTGGTTCCTTCGGGCCGGTCGGGGAGGACTTCGGAAACGAACCGCTCCAGCCATGCCTCTGCCTCCTCTGCCCCGTACTCCGGGTCGAAGGCCTCCAAGTGGTCCTGGTCGAGGTACTTCCAGGCGTACACCACCTCGAGGGTGGCATCGTGGGCGTGGGCCTCGGCGGCGGCCCGCACCAGCGTCTTGCGGCTGGTGGCCGACCCGTCGACGGCGGCGACGATCCGCCGCCGGCCCTGGGTTGGGGATGCCTCGTCCACGGAGGGAGATGCTACCCCCGCAGGCGGATGGTGCCCCGGGGGCCTGCCGCGCTACCCCGAAGCCGCCCCGCCGGCTGGACCTATGATCCCGGCCATGTCACGACCCTGCTCGGTGCTGCGGGTGTTTACCCGTGACGGCGAGGGCGGCAACCACCTCGGTGTGGTCAACGATGTCATGGGCCTCGACCCTGAGATGATGCAGGGCATCGCCGCCGATCTGGGGTTTTCGGAGACGATCTTCGTCGACTGGCAGGAGCCCGACGCCGCCACGGTGAGAATCTTCACCCCGGCCATCGAGATGCCATTCGCCGGGCACCCTTTGGTTGGTGCCACCTGGGCGCTGTACATGTTGGGACCCGGTGGGGTGACTACGTTGCGTTGCCTGACCGGTGACGTCGCCATCGGCATGGAGGGGTCGGCGGCGTTCATCCAAACCGTGATCGATCCGGCGTCGGTCGAGCCGGCCGACCTTTCCGGGTATGCGACCGCCGCCGGGATGCCACCGCCTGTGGCCGGGTGGCGGGTCGCCATGCCCCGCGTCTACAGCCTGCTGCAGTATGTCGACGCCGCCACCGTCGCCTCGCTGCAACCCGACATGGCGCAGCTGGCCGGCTCGGGGTCCGAGACCATGGTCTTCGCCCGCGCCAGCGACCGCGTCAGGGCCCGGTTCTTCGCCCCTGCAGGAGGTGTCCCCGAGGACCCCGCCACCGGCAGCGCCGCCGTTGCGCTAGCGATGACTCGGATCGCCGACGGCGAAGGCGGCGGGTCGCTGGTCATCGACCAGGGCGAGGAGATCGGCCACCCCTCCCGCATCATGCTGTCATGGCGGGATGACACGGTGCGTATCGCCGGCGAATGCAGCCACGACGAAACCAGGCTCATCGAAGACGACACCGGGTAGCGTCGCACCTCTCATGTCGATGGCATTCCGCGCCGCCCCGCGCCGATGATCGGGTCTGCCGCCGCGCCCGCTTCCTCCGGGAACCTGGGACCCGGCTTCGATACGCTAGCCCTGGCCATCGATCTGTGGTGCCACTGCGAAGCCGAACCGTCCGACTGGTGGTGGATCGAGGAGCAGGGCAACGGCAACCGCGGATCCGCATCCGATCTGGTGGTACGGGCGGCCCAGCTCGCCGTGGGTGACCGGCCGATGGCGCTGCGCATCCGCAACACCATCCCCCGCGCCCGCGGTCTCGGGTCGAGCGCGGCGGTGAGCGCGGCGGTGGCGGCAGCGGCCTTGCGGGCGGTCGGCACCGAGCCCGACGACCGCAGCCTCTTCGAGATCGTCGCCGGTCTGGAGGGACATCCCGACAACGCCGCCGCCACCGTGTACGGGGGTTTGGAGATCGCATATGACGGCGTGGTCAGGCGGCTCCCCCTCGCCTCCGAGCTTCGGGTGGTGCTCGCCATTCCCCACCGCCGGCTGTCCACCGAGCGGGCCCGGGCGGCACTCCCCGGGGCGGTGCGTCACCAGGCTGCGGCGCGCAGCGTGGCCCGGATGGGCATGCTGCTCGAAGGGCTGCGCACCGGGGATGCCGACCTGCTCGCCAAGGCTTCCGGCGACGAGCTGCACGAGCTGCCCAGGCGGGGCCTGTCGCCGATGACGGCCCGGCTCATCGAAGCCGCCCGCGCCGCCGGTGCTCTTCACGCTGCCTGGAGCGGAGCTGGACCGACGGTGATCGCCTTCACCACCGACGCCGCCGCGATGGGCGTGGAGGGCGCGCTGGCTACGCTGCTCGGCGGCGACGGCGTCACCATGCATCCGGATGTGGCCGTCCGCGGCTGGTCCTGAACAGGTCAGCCCTGTCGCAGCCGGGGTTGGATGCGAAGTTCTTGTTTCCTCTCGCCCCATGTGCGGGGAGGGGTAGCTGCGGAGCAGCCGGAGGGTTTCTGGCTTCGGGCGCATCAAGCATCCGTCCCCGCCTCGATCCCTCCCGCCTCGAAGAATCCCTCTCCGCCTCGCTCCGCTCGGTACCCCTCCCAGAGGGAGGGAAACTGATCGCTCGGCACCCTCCCAAAGGGAGGGGAAAAGCGGAGGCGGTGCGATCAGGGCTTGCGTACTCGCACCGGATCGGCCATCCTATGGGCCACCTACCGCCCTCGGCGGCCGCCGAGGGCATTTCTTTGCATGTACCGAGGTTCCATGGGTTCGTTGATCAAGAAGCGCCGTAAGAAGATGAGCAAGCACAAGTACCGCAAGCGCATCAAGGCCAACCGGCACAAGAAGAAGTGATCACGAGCCCCGGTCTCCGGACCGGGGCTTCCTCGTGGCAGCGCCTGGGCCGCTAACAGCCGAGGCAAGGTCCTGCGGGCTGGGGCGGAGGGCGGCCCAGCTGGTGAGCTAACGTCGCCGCCCATATGGCCGGATCGATCCTCGGTGCCGCCGTCAAGCGGCTGGAAGACCCCCGCTTCGTACGTGGCCAGGGCACCTACATCCCCAATCAGCGAGTCGATGGGGCGCTGTTCCTTGTCCCGGTGCGCTCCCAGATCGCCCACGGCACCATCGTTTCCATCGAAGGCTCGCACGCCGCCGGGATGCCGGGGGTGGTAGGCGTGTACACCGCTGCCGACCTGGACCTACCGGTGGCGGCACCCGGAGCCAGTGGTGTCCCCGACGCCTTCGGGCGGCCTCCGCTGGCCCTGGACACGGTCCGCTTCGTCGGCGAGATCGTTGCCGTGGTGGTCGCCGAGACCGAGCGGCAGGCCGTGGACGCCGCCGGAATGGTGGCGGTCGACATCGACCCGCTGCCGGCGGTAACCGACCCGGTGGCGGCGTTGGAGGCGGGTGCCCCCATCCTCTTCCCCGAGGCGGGTACCAACCGGTGTCTGGCCGATGGCGATCCTCCCGGAAGCGCCCTGTTCGACGGGTGCGAGGTGCGGGTGACCACCGCCATCGTCAACCAACGGGTGGCCGCCGTCCCCCTGGAGACGAACTCGGCACTGGCCGTCCCCGACGGAGATCGCCTCCACCTGTCGGTGGGGAGCCAGAACGTGTTCAGCCACCGCAACAACATATCCCGCGCCACCGGGTTCGACCGTGACCGGCTACACGCCATGGTCCCCGACATGGGTGGCGGGTTCGGCGCCAAGTTCTACGTGTATCCCGAGCAGGTGGTAACAGCCAAGCTGGCCATCACCCTGGGGCGGCCGGTGCGGTGGCACGAGACGCGGCGGGACAACCTGGTGGCGATGACCCAGGGCCGCAGCCAGCGCATCGAGGTGGAACTCGGCGCCGACCGGGACGGGCGGGTGCAGGCGATGCGGATGCACATCACCCAGGATGTGGGGGCGTACCCCCTGTTCGGGGCGTACCTGCCGGTGTGGACCCGATTGATGGCCACCGGGGCATACGCCATCGAACGGCTTGCCGTGGCGTGGCAGAGCGTGGTCACCAACACCACCCCCATCCATGCCTACCGGGGTGCCGGCCGCCCCGAGGCCACCCACGCCATCGAACGGTCGATGGACGTGCTCGCCGCCCACCTGGGGCTCGACCCCGTCGAGCTGCGGCGGCGCAACTTCCTCGACCCCGGGGCGTTCCCCCACACCACTCCCAGCGGCGCCGAGTACGACTCGGGGGATTTCGCCAAGGCGCTCGACGCCGCCCTCGACCTGGCCGGCTACCACGACCTGCGCGCCGAACAGCAGCGGCGTCGGGACGCCGGCGACCCGGTGCGGCTGGGCATTGGGGTTGCCTGCTACGTCGAAATCACCGCCCCCGACGACCGCAAGGAGTGGGCGGGGGTAGAGGTGGGCGACGACGGCTGTGCAACGGTGCGGGTGGGCACCTCGGGTCATGGCCAGGGTCACGAGACGGCCTTCGCCCAGCTGCTCTCAGGTCTTACCGGGATCGACATGGAGAACATCCGGCTGCTGCAGGCCGACACCGACGTCATTGCCCGCGGATCGGGGACCGGTGGATCCCGGTCGCTGCAGATCGGGGGCACCGCCGTTCTCGAGGCGGGAAAGCTGGTGCTGGCCAAGGCGAGCCGGATCGTCGCCGACCGGTTCGAGGCGGCGCCAGACGACATCGTCGTGCTTCCCGACCAGCGCCTCGGGGTGGCCGGGGTGCCCGACGCCTCGCTCACCTGGGCCGAGGTGGCCGCCATCGCTGCCGATCTGCCCGCAAGCGATGGGCTCGCCGCCGAACTGATCCACGACCAAGGGCACGCCACCTTCCCGTTCGGCACCCATCTGTCGGTGGTGGAGGTGGACACCATGACCGGGACGGTGCGGCTGCTGCGCCACATCGCCGTCGACGACTGCGGCACGGTGGTCAACCCGCTGCTGGTCGCCGGCCAGGTCCACGGCGGCTTCGCCCAAGGAGCCGGCCAGGCGCTGTGGGAGCAGGTGCTGTACGACGAGGACGGCAACCCGTTGACCGCCACCCTGGTGTCGTACCTCATCCCCACGGCGGCCACCCTGCCCGCCGTGGAGCGGGGCTCGACGGTCACCCCCACGCCATACAACGCCTTGGGGGCGAAGGGGATCGGTGAAGCGGCGACCATCGGCTCCACCCCGGCTGTCCACAACGCTGTGATCGACGCCCTCTCCGACATGGGGATCACCCATATCGACATGCCCTTGACCGGTTACCGGGTATGGCAGGCGTTGCGCACCGCCGAACAAACCCATCTGGATAGGCTTGGCGGTGATGACGTGGAGCGATGAGGAACGGAGGGCTTGACTCTTCCCACCGGCCACCGGAATCGTACGGGGCATCGACCTCGCTCTCCTCGATCCGAGTGACGAGAACGATCGCAGCTTCCTTATCGCCTTCGTGGCCGCGATGTTCAGCGCTGCTGGTCCTTGAGGTACGACTCGATCTCCTCGACCAGGCCGGCCTCGGCTCCGGGGTCGATGGCACCGATGGCGGTGGTCAGGTCCTGCTCCAGACCGGCCACGTAGTCGGCGAGATCACCGGAGGCCTCCATGGCGGCGGCGATCTCCTGGTCGAACTCGTCTGAGTTGGTGCGCAGCGAAGCGGTGTCCAGCTCGAAGCCAAGGATCTCGGCGGTCTTGGCTGCCAGAGCCAGCGACGCCTTCGGGTTCGGGTTCGACGCCAGGTAGTGCGGCGCCGCCGCCCACAGGCTGATGGCGGGGATACCCACCTCGCGGCACGCCTCCTGGAGCACGGCGAGGATGCCGGTGGGCCCCTCGTACGTGGAGTGCAGCAGCCGGTGCCGGTCCACCAAGGCCGGGTCGGTGGCCACCCCGATGACCGGGACCGGTCTGGTGTGGGCCACCTGGCCGGCAAAGGCGCCGAGCAGCACTACCGCCTCGACGTCTACCTCGAGGAGAACCTGGACCAGATAGCGAGCGTAGGTGCGCCACCTGAAGCTGGGCTCCTCACCGAGCACCACGACCAGGTCGCGGTCGTCGTCCGCCATGTCGATCGAATAGAAGCGGGTCATCGGCCATGTCAGGCTGCGGGTGCCACCCGAGTCGATGGCGACCTGGGGCCGGCGCACCTGGAAGTCGTAGAACTCCTCGGGATCGATCACGGCGAAGGGCTCGGTGACCTGGGACCAGGCGAGCAGATACTCGGTGGCGCCGCTGGCCGCCTCACCGGCATCGTTCCACCCCTCGAACGAGATCACCGCCTGCGGTCGGCGCAGCACCGGCTTGGAGAACCGCCTGATGACATCCATACCCGCCTCAGGCTACCCGCGCAGATCGCCTAACCGCCCGCGTCCGGGTCCCCTCGATCGTCGGCGAGTCCGAGCAGCTCGGCGGCGTTGTCGTGGAGGATGCGCCTGGTGGCCTCGGGGGCGATATCGAGCTGCTCCCAGTCGCCGATCCACTTCTGCGGGGTGATGAACGGGAAGTCCGAACCGAACAGGCTGCGGTGCAGCAGCTCCCCGGTGACTGCTTCCACCAAGGCAGGGGGGAAGCGGCGTGGCGACCAGCCCGACAGCTCCAACCACACCGACGGTTTGTGACGGGCGGTGGCGATGGCCTCGTCCTGCCACGGCCACGACGGGTGGGCGGCGATGATGGAAAGCTCGGGGACCCGCGCCGCCAGGCTGTCGAGCCGCATCGGGTTGGCATATTCGGTCTCCACCCCGGCACCTCCCGGCATCCCGGACCCCAGGGCGGTATACCCGGTGTGGAACAGGCACACCAACCCGTGCGCCACGGCCCTGGCGAAGATGTCGAGGTAGCGGGGATCGGCCGGGTCGAATCGCTGCACCGAGGGATGGAACTTGAGACCGAGCATCCCGGCATCGGCGGCGATGTCCACCTGGTCGACGGCGTCGGCTCGGTGTGGGTCGATGCCACCGAACCCGACGAACACGTCGGGGGCGACGGCCACCAGCTCGGCCACCTGGGAGCTGGTGAACGGGGGCAGACCGGTGGCGGTGCCGGCGTCCCATCCGAGCAGCACCGCCCGCCCGTCGAGACTGCGGTACAGGTCGGCCAGTTCTTCGGGTTCCATCATCTGCACCGGACGGCGGAAGATGGCGGCGACATGGTCGAGGTAGGGGGCGAACGGACCCTCCAGGTAGGCCTTCACCGGGGGATGGCAGTGGAGATCGATGAACGCTGTCACCGGCGACACGGTACCCGATTGCGCCGAACTCGATCTTTCGGCAGCAGAAGGAGGCCCGAGGAGGTAGGTAGGTACGGTCTTGCAAGCTACGATTCGTGCGATCCGCATCGATGGGAGATCGAACCTGTATGTCGATAAGAGGCGATGCCGCCGAGCCACTTGGAGCGCCGTTCTTTATCATTGGCGCTCCCCGTAGCGGGACGACGTATCTTCGGGAGATCCTGAACCGCCATCCGCAGATCCTTATAACAAACGAGACGCGGGTCATGATCTTCATCAATCGGATGAATCGCCTCGGTGACAACAAGAGGCTCATCCTGCATCAACGGCAAGAATGGATGGCTACCCTCCGCGAGTGGGTACCCCTCATGATCGAAGACTACTACCGCCAATTGGGCGCACTGCCTGGTATGCGGTGGGGAGACAAGTATCCCCACTACGCCGATCCGAAGACCGACCCCGAATGCCTGTCTCTGATTGATAGCATGTTTCCCACCAGCCAGTTCGTTGATATCGTGCGAAATGGTCGTGACGTTGCCGCTTCGATTGCCGCTAAGGACTGGAAGGACGCTGCGGAGGCGCTGGACGTGTGGGAGCGCCATGTTCATCATGCGTCGGTGTTTGGCGAGAGCATCGGCACCGAACGGATGATCCGCATCCGCTACGAGGCTCTCAGAGACCACGCTCAACCCGTCATCAGTGACGTTCTTGGATTCCTAGGACTCGAAACCGCGCCAGACGTGGAGATGTTTCTGCAGGACCAAGAGCGCCACCGTACGCCCTTCTCCAGGCCGATGTCGGATCTGATGACTGGCGGTGCGCCGCCGAGGCTGGAGGGGCCGATGCCACCTTCCACCCGTGACCTGCTCAGGAGCCTCGGGTACTAGGTAGAGCGGTCGAAGCGGCGGAGTCGCAGCGAGTTGCCGACCACCGAGACGCTGGACAGCGCCATCGCCCCGGCGGCGATCATCGGGTCGAGGAGTCCGGCGGCAGCCAGCGGGATGGCGGCGACGTTGTAGGCGAACGCCCAGAACAGGTTCTGGCGGATGGTGCGGAACGTGGCCCGGGCCAGCTCGATGGCGGTGGCGGCCAGCGCCGGATCGCCCGACATCAGCACGATGTCGCCGGATTCGATGGCGATGTCGGTGCCGGTGCCGATGGCGATCCCCAGGTCGGCACGGACCAGCGCCGGGGCATCGTTGATCCCGTCGCCAACGAAGGCCACGGTGCGCCCGTCATGTTGTAGCCGGGCGATCTCGGCGGCCTTCTCGGCGGGCATCACCTCGGCGATGACGTCGCTGATCCCCACCTGGGCGGCGATCGCCTCGGCGGTGCGCCGGTTGTCACCGGTGAGCAGCGCGGTGGCGATGCCGGCGCCGTCGAACCATGCCACCGCCTCCGCCGACGAGGGCCGCACGGTGTCGGCCACCGCTAGCGCCCCGCGGGCCTCGCCTTCCCAACCACCAAGAAAGGCGGTGTGGCCGGCGGCCTCGTACCGATCGACCGCTTCCGCCAGCGGTGCCGGCACCACCAGGCCCCGGTCGGCGAACAGCTTGGCGTTGCCCACCACTACGGTGGTCCCGTCAACGCTGCCGACGACTCCCCTGCCGGGGAGGGTTTCGGTGTCGACGTCGCCGATCAGCTCGACGGACCGCTCTTCGGCACCGAGCGCCACCGCCTTGCCGATGGGGTGCGAGCTGGCCGCCTCGAC
>JACDBE010000294.1 GCA_013695075.1 Acidimicrobiia bacterium | reverse complement strand
CCGGTGACCAGCTGGAGGCGCTCTCGCTGGCGCAGCTCGACGCCCTCTGGGACCGGGCCAAGCTCGATCTCGCCCGGGACGCTCCCACCGACGAGCGTAAGGAGCTGCGCGCATAGAGCAGCTCCGGCGGTTGGGGCTGGGGCCCCGTCGCCGCCTGCGGGGAGGATGATGATTCCGCGGCCGGTCAGTCACAGCGGAATCCCGCGGTCGAATGGGTGATGGTGGCGGCCCTCCGGCGGCACGGTGGTGAGCGCGTTTGAACGGGAGGCCGTGATATCTTCGGTTCACCCAACCGGCAACCGGGGAAGGCAGACGTGACCACCATCACCGCCGTCGTGGCTCGGGAGGTGCTCGACTCCCGGGGCAATCCCACCGTCGAAGCCGAAGTCATCCTCGGCGGGGGCGCCTATGGCAGGGCCGCCGTCCCCTCCGGGGCCTCCACCGGGTCCCTGGAGGCCAACGAGCTGCGCGACGGGGGCTCCCGCTACGCCGGCAAGGGTGTGGGCGACGCCGTTGGCAACGTCAATGACACCATCGCCCCGGCGCTCATCGGCCGCGACGCCACCCGTCAGGAGGAGATCGACCAGCTGATGCTCGATCTCGATGGCACCCCCACCAAACGCACCCTGGGGGCCAATGCCATCCTTGGGGTGTCGCTGGCGGTGGCCCGAGCGGCGGCCGCCGGGGTCGGGCTCCCCCTGTACCGGTACCTGGGTGGCTCGGCTGCCCGGGTGCTCCCGGTTCCCTGCCTCAACGTGCTCAACGGTGGCGCCCATGCCTCCAACTCGGTGGACATCCAGGAGTTCATGGTTGTCCCCGGGGGCGCCCCCAGCTTTCGCGAGGGTCTGCGGGGCGGTGTCGAGGTATACCACTCGCTGCGCCAGGTGCTGGCGGGCAAGGGGCTGGCAACCAACGTCGGCGACGAGGGCGGGTTCGCCCCCGACCTGCCCACCGACCGGTCGGCCCTGGAGCTGCTTTCCGAGGCGGTGGAGGCGGCCGGGTACCGGCTCGGCGAGGACATGCGCTTCGCCCTCGACGTGGCCGCCACCGAGCTGCACGGCGACGGCCACTACACCCTTGACGCCACCGAGCACACCACCGAGGCCATGATCGACTACCTGGACGGGCTGGCCGGAGACTTCCCGCTGGTCTCCATCGAGGACGGGCTGGCCGAGGACGACTGGGACGGCTGGGCCGGCCTCACCGCCCGGCTGGGCGATCGGCTGCAACTGGTCGGTGACGACCTGTTCGTCACCAACGAGGAGATCCTGCGCCGGGGGATCGAGCAGGGCATCGCCAACGCGGTGCTGGTCAAGGTCAACCAGATCGGCTCCCTGTCCGAGACGCTGCACACCATGGAGCTGGCGGCGGTCAATGGCTATGGCCGCATGGTGTCACACCGGTCGGGGGAGACCGAGGACTCCTTTATCGCCCACCTGGCGGTGGCCACCAACGCCGGGCAGATCAAGGCCGGTGCGCCCGCTCGCGGGGAGCGCACCGCCAAGTACAACCAGCTGCTGCGCATCGAGGAGTCCCTCGGCGCCGACGCCCGCTATGCCGGTTGGGGGACCTTCGGGCGGTTGGCGTGACCGGCGAACGGGCGGCACTGCGGCAACCGCGGCGGCGGCCCCGCCGCGGGATCCTTGTGGGGCTGGTGCTGGTGGGTCTGGTGGGTGCTGTCCTCGGCGGGGTATTCCCGTTCCGCCAGATGTTCGCCCACCACCGTCAGGTCGATGCCGCCGAGCAGCAACTCGCCGACCTGGTGGCGGGCAACCAGCAGCTGGAGGAGGAGATCTCCACCCTCAGGACCTCCACCGAGATCGAGCGGATCGCCCGCGAGCAGTTCGGCCTGGTGCGGCCCGGTGAGGTGGGCTACACGATGGAGCCGCTGCCCGATACCGCCAAGCAGTCGGTGATCCCCGAGGTGGTCGAGGTGGCCGAGGATGAGGAGCCGTCGGATTCCTGGTGGCAGGGCGTGTGGGACTTCCTCACCGGTCGCGACCTCGAACCCGATGGATGACCACCAAGCGGTGGTCGGCCAGCTGGGCCGGACGATGCGGTCGGCGGTGGATGTCGTCGGCCGATGTCACCTCGGTCTTCCCGTCGTCGTTGCCGTGCCCCCGCTGCTCGACGACGGCACCCCGTTTCCCACCCGCTACTGGCTCACCTGCCCGCTGGCGCGGCGACGCATCGGGCGGGTGGAGGCCGCCGGAGGGATCGCCGCCGCCCAGCGCCGCATCGACACCGATCCCGCCTTCGCCGCCGTCTATCACCGGGCGATGGAGCGCTACGCCGTCGCCCGCGACCGCCTGGTCGACCCCCACTACGGCGGCCCGGTGGCCGGTGGAGGGGTCGGTGGGTCGGGGGGCGGCGTCAAGTGCCTGCACGCTCACTACGCCGACCACGCCGCCGGCAACGACAACCCGGTCGGAGCCGGCGTCGCCCCCGAGATCGAGCCGTTCCCGTGCGCCGTTGGCTGCGTGACCATGATCGGCGGGCACCCGGGTCGGAACCCCGATTGGTTCGAGCCGCCCCGCTGAGGCTGGGGACATCGTCGCCATGACCGAGGCACCACCCGGCACTGGCATCGTCGGCGGGACGGCAGCCCGGGGTGCCACGGTGGCCGCCGTCGATGTCGGGTCGAACACGGTGCGGCTGCTGATAGCCGAGGCCAACTCCGGCGGGCTGCGCCGTATCGACCGCCGTTCCGTCGTCACCCGGTTGGCGGAGGGGGTGGACCGCTCCGGCCGGCTCCACCCCGAAGCCGTGGGGCGGACCCTGGAGGTGCTGGCCACCTACGCCGGGCTGGTCGCCGCCTCCGACTGCGATCTGGTGGGGGTCATTGCCACCTCGGCGGTGCG
>JACDBE010000284.1 GCA_013695075.1 Acidimicrobiia bacterium | reverse complement strand
GGTCGGCGGAAGCGGTGACCGAGATGTTCGCCGCGGTGGCCGCTCGGCTGGGCCCGGTGGACATCCTGGTCAACAATGCCGGCATCACCCGAGACGGTCTCCTGCTGCGGATGTCGGGCGAGTCGTGGAACGAGGTCATCACCACCAACCTCACGTCGAACTTCCTGTGTTCCAAGGCGGCGTTGCGGTCGATGATCAGGGGGCGGTGGGGGCGGATCATCTGCATCAGCTCGGCCGCCGGCATCCACGGCAACCCCGGTCAGACCAACTACGCCGCCGCCAAGGCCGGGATCATCGGGTTCGCCAAATCACTGGCGAAGGAGGTGGGGTCACGCGGGATCACCGTCAACGTGGTAGCTCCCGGGTTCGTCCGCACCGATCTCACCCAGGGTCTGGGTGAGTTCGCCGAGTCGCAGACGGCAAGGATCGCCCTGGGACGGCTGGGGAGCCCACCGGAGATCGCTTCGGTGGTCGGCTATCTTGCCTCGGACGGTGCGTCGTACATCACCGGCCAGACGATCGTCGTCGACGGCGGCCTGGCCCTCTGAAGCAAGCGGCAAGGAGGAGGCGACCCTATGGATCGTGCCGAGATCGAGTCCAAGCTGGTGGACCTGCTGGTCGACGAGTTGGGGCTCGAGCGCGACAGCATCACCCCGGAGGCCCGGTTCGAGGAGGATCTCGACGTCGATTCGCTGGGCGTGGTCGAGCTGCTGATGGCGCTCGAGGACAACTTCGACGTCAAGATCCCCGACGAGGAGGCGGAGACCATCTCCACGGTAAGCCAAGCCGTCGACGTGGTAGCAGCCAAGGTGAACGCCTGAACCGAGTGCTGCCACGCAGGGTGGTTGTCACCGGTCTGGGCACCGTCAATCCCATCGGGCTGGGGGTCGACGACACCTGGAAGCAGGCGCGGGCCGGCGTGTCCGGGGTGGGGCCGATCACGCTGTTCGACACCACCGAGTTCACCACGAAGATCGCCGGCGAGGTGCGCGGGCTCGACCTCGATAGCTACCTGCCCCGGCGTGACTACCGGCGGATGGATCGCAGCGCCCAGTTCTTCTGGGTGGCCACGGCGCAGGCGATGGCCGATGCCGGGCTGGCCTACACCGAGGACGACCCGGCCGCCGACCGGGCCGGGGTGCTCATCGGATCCGGGATCGGGGGAATCACCACCACCCAGGCGGAGATGGATGTCCTGCGAGAACGTGGTCCCGGGCGGGTCTCGCCGCTGGCGATCACGAAGATCATCTCGAACATGGGTGCCGGGCTGGTGTCGATCGACTTCCACCTCTTCGGCCCCAACAGCTGCACGGTCACCGCCTGCGCCGCCTCGGCCAACGCCATTGGCGACGCCACCGAGATCATCAAGCGCGACGACGCCGATGTCATGGTCGCCGGGGGCACCGAGGCCGGCATCTGCGAGTTCGCCCTCGCCGGATTCTCCAACGCCAAGGCGGTGAGCACCCGCAACGACGATCCGCAGGGCGCCAGCCGTCCCTTCGACCGCCACCGGGACGGCTTCGTGATGGGGGAGGGGGCGGCGGTGCTGATCCTGGAGGAGTACGAGCACGCCAAGGGGCGCGGTGCCGAGGTGTACGCCGAGGTCCTCGGCTACGGCATGTCATCGGACGGCTACCACATCACCCTGCCCCGACCCGGCGGCGCCGGAGCCGCCAAGGCGATGCAGCGGTCGCTGGACAACGCCGGGCTCGCTGCTGCCGACATCGACTATATCAACGCCCATGGCACCTCCACCGTCGCCAACGACGTCACCGAGACGCAGGCGATCAAGACCGTGTTCGGGGATGCCGCCAGGTCCGTGCCGATCTCGTCCACCAAGTCGATGACCGGCCACCTGCTGGGCGGTGCCGGCGCCATCGAGTCGCTGATGTGCCTGCTGGCCATCCGCGACGAGGTGGTGCCGCCCACCATCAACTACACCACCCCCGACCCGGAGTGCGACCTCGACTACGTGCCCAACGAGGCCCGCGAGGTCACGGTCCGGCGAGCGATGACCAACTCCTTCGGCTTCGGCGGCCACAACGTCGCCCTGATCTTCGGAAGTGTCTGAGCCGCCGTGGCGGGCGACGCCATCAACAATCATGCCGCCTTCATCTGGTCGGTCGCCGACCGGCTGCGGGGCGACTACAAACAGTCGGAGTACGGCAAGGTCATCCTGCCGCTGACGGTGCTGCGGCGGCTCGACTGCGTCCTCGACCCGGTGAAGCCGGCCATGCTGGCCGAGTACCGGCGGGTGGAGGCGAAGGTCCACAACTTCGGGCCGATCTTGCAAGCGGATGTCCGGGGTCGGCCACCTGTGGAACGTGTCACCGCTCGACTTCGCCAAGCTGCTCGACGACCCCGACAATGTCGCCGCCAACCTGCGGGCCTACATTGCCGCCTTCTCGCCCGAGATCCGCGACATCATCGACAAGTTCGACTTTGCCACCCAGATCACCCGGCTGGACAAGGCCGACCTGCTGTACCAGGTGGTCGCCAAGTTCGCCGAGATCGACCTCCACCCCGACACGGTGTCCAACCTGGAGATGGGTTACCTGTACGAGGAGCTGATCCGACGCTTCTCTGAGCTCTCCAACGAGACCGCCGGAGAGCACTTCACCCCCCGCGAGGTGATCCGGCTGATGGTGGAGCTGTTGTTCATCGACGACGACGCCCTGCTGTCCCAGCCGGGAGTGGTGAAGTCCGTGTTCGACCCGGCGTGCGGCACCGGCGGGATGCTGTCGGTGTCCGAGGACCACCTGCGCCGGCACAACTCGCAGGCGAGGCTGCGAGTGGCCGGCCAGGAGCTCAACGAGGAGACCTACGCCGTGTGCCGGTCGGACATGATGTTGAAGGGCCAGGACGCCTCCCAGATCGTCTTCGGCAACTCGTTCTCCAAGGATGGGCACCAGGGCAAGCACTTCGACTACCTGCTGGCCAACCCGCCGTTCGGGGTGGAGTGGAAGAAGGTGGAGAAGGACGTCAAGGACGAGCACCGGGCCCAGGGCTTCGCCGGCCGCTTCGGTGCCGGGCTGCCACCGATCAACGACGGCGCCCTGCTGTTCCTCCAGCACATGATCTCGAAGATGAAGCCGGTGTCCGAGGGCGGCTCGCGGCTGGCGATCGTGTTCAACGGCTCGCCGCTGTTCACTGGGTCTGCCCAATCGGGCCCCTCGGAGATCCGGCGTTGGATCATCGAGAACGACTGGCTGGAGGCGGTGGTCGCCCTACCCGACCAGCTGTTCTACAACACCGGCATCTCCACCTACTTCTGGGTCGTCACCAACCGCAAGGCGCCGGAGCGGCGGGGCAGGGTGCAGCTGGTGGACGCCCGGGAGCTGTGGACCAAGATGCGCAAGAGCCTCGGCGACAAGCGCAAGCAGCTCTCCGACGACCAGATCGCCGAGATCGTCCGGCTGTACGGGTCCTTCGAGGACGGCGACCGAGTCAAGATCTTTCCCAACGAGGCATTCGGCTTCATGCGCATCACCGTGGAGCGACCGCTGGAGGGCGCGGTCGACGCCAAGGGCCGACCCAAGCCCGACCCGTCGCTGCGCGACAACGAGAACGTCCCGCTCCCCGACATCGCCGTGCGCTACGAGCCCGATCCCACCGAGCGTCTCCGCACCGAGCCGTACCGCAAGGCCGTCGACGACTACATGACCGCCGAGGTGCTGCCCTACGTCCCCGATGCCTGGGTGGACCACGCCAAGACCAAGATCGGCTACGAGATCCCCCTCACCAGGCACTTCTACAAGTACGTCCCGCCAAGACCCCTGGCGGAGATCGACGCCGAGATCAAGGCCCTGGAGCAGGAAATCCAGGAACTCCTGGCCGAGGTGACGGAATGAGGGGTTGGCCGTCGGTACCAATCAGGTCTCTGTTCAGGCGAGTCGAGGAACGCGGCCGGCCAGATCTGCCGTTGCTGTCCGTGTACCGCGACCTCGGTGTCGTCCTCCGAGAAGGTCGGACGGACAACTACAACCGGCCGGGCGATGAACTTGGCACGTACAAGGTCGTCCGACCTGGTGACCTCGTGCTGAACAAGATGAAGACGTGGCAGGGGTCCCTAGGAG
>JACDBE010000282.1 GCA_013695075.1 Acidimicrobiia bacterium | reverse complement strand
GCGGTGGGCAGACCATGGTCGGTGTCGAGGTGGTGGATGCCGGTGGCGCCATGGGCAGCCAGCTCCGCCTGCCGGGTGTCGTCGAGGGGACCCACGTGGAACACCTCGACCTCACCCCAGGACCGGGCCTTGGTCAGCGCCTCCAGCGCCGAGCCGGCCAGCTCATCGCCGGTGCCGTCGGAGAAGACCAGCACGGTCATGTCACACCACCTTCCGTTGCTCGAGCAGGGCGATGATGCGCAGATGGGCTTCACCGTCGTCCTCGATGACCTCACCCGCCTGGCGGGCCGGTACCGGCTCCACCCCCTGGATGGCCTGGGCGGTGGCTACCTCGACCCCAAGGTCGGAGGCGGTGAGCGTCTCCACCGGCTTCGACTTGGCCGCCATGATCCCCTTGAAGCTGGGGTAGCGGGGCTCCACCGACCCGGCGGTCACCGACAGCACCACCGGGAGCGCCGCCTCCACCACGTCGTATCCGGTGGCGGTCTGCCGCTCGATGCGCACCCCGTCGGCGGTCTTCTCCACCTTGCGGGCGAAGGTGAGGGCGGGCACGCCCAACAGCTCGGCGATCTGTTGGGGCACCACCCCGCTGTAACCGTCGGTGGACTCGGTGCCGGTCACCACCACGTCGAACCCGTGACGGGCGATGGCGGCGGCCAGGATGCGGGCGGTGAGCAGCGCCTCGGCGCCGCGCAGGGCGGGATCATCGACGACCACAGCGCCATCGGCGCCCATCGAGAGTGCCTGGCGGATGCCCTGCATCGACCCCGACGGGCCCATGGAGAAGACGGTGACGGTGGCGTCGTCCCCGGCGGCGGCGGCCATCTGCAGCCCCACCTCGATCCCGTAGCGGTCGGTGTCGTCGAGGACCTGGTCGTGGGGCCGCACCACGAAGTGGGTGGCGGGGTCGAGCGAATAGGGCGTCGCCGGATCGGGGATCTGTTTGACGCACACGGCGATCTTCATCGGGCTCCTCTCCGACCGGTTGCGGCGATGTTGCCAGACGCACCCCGGCTACTCCAATCTGCCGCTTCATTGTCACAGGAGGTACCGCTGTGCTCAGGCCCCGTTGTCTAGGGTTTGGCAATGGGCGACGTCACCGCCGACCGGCAGTACCACATCGGATTCGCCGCCGCCGACTTGCCCGAGGGCACCACCATCGCCCTGCTGTCTGGCGACCCGGGGCGTTCGGAGCTGATCGCCACCGAGCACCTCGACCAACCCAGGGAGCTGGCCCGCAACCGTGGGCTCGACTCGTTCCTGGGCCGGCTACCCGGGGGAGCCCCGGTGGTGTGCGCCACCAGCGGGATGGGGGCGCCCTCGATGAGCATCGTGGTCAACGAGCTGGTGCTGACCGGGATCACCACCATCATCCGGGTGGGCACCGCCGGCTCCATCCAGGACCATGTCAAGGTGGGGTCGGTGGTCATCGCCCTCGGCGCCCTGGCCAACCAGGGGGCGGCCGACGACATCGCCCCGCAGCAGTACCCCGCCGCCGCCGACCCGTTCCTCACCGTGGCGCTGGCGACCGCCGCCGCCGACCTGGGGGTCGACCACCACGTGGGGGTGATGGCCTCCACCGACACCTTTTTCGAGGGCCAGGAGCGGTCGGCGTCCTCGGCCAACCCCCACCTGCTGCGCCGGCTACGAGGCAGCATCGACGAGTACCGGGAGCTGGGCATCCTCAACTTCGAGATGGAGGCGGGGACCCTGTTCAAGATGGGTCTGGTGTACGGCTTCCACGCCGGGTGCGTATGCGGCATCATCGCCGCCCGCGGCGAGAGCGAGCAGCCCGTCGTCGAGGAGAAGGATGCCGCCGTCGACCGGGCCATCCGGGTGGCCGTCGCCACCGCCGACTCCTGGCTCTCGTCGGCCTGAGCGACTGTCGGTTCGGCTACCTGGGACCCACCCGACCGTTGTGGACGCGAACCCCTTCGGCCCGCAGCAGCTCGGCGTGGCGCCGCTCCTCGCCGGGCACGAGACGACCGTCGACGGTGACCACCCGCCACCACGGCAACCCGGGTACCGTCCCCAGCACGTTGCCCACCGCCCGGGCCGCTCCCGGGTAGCCGGCCTCGGCGGCCACCTCGCCGTAGGCCATCACCTCCCCGGGCAGGATGGCCTCGATGACCTCGATCACCCGCTCGGTGAACTCGCCGAGGTCGGGTTCCGTGGTCATGCCTGCCAAGTTACCGGGCCAAAGAACCGATGACGGGCTCCTCCTACACTTCCAGGTCATGTTCGACACCATCTCCGGCAGGTTGGGTGAGGTCTTCACCAGGCTGCGGGCCAAGGGCCGGTTGACGGGGGCCGACGTCGACGCCTCGCTGCGGGAGGTGCGTCTCGCCCTGCTGGAGGCCGACGTCAACGTGGGGGTGGCCAAGGACATGGTGGAGCGGGTGCGGGGCCGTGCCGTCGGCGCCGAGGTCATGGGGAGCCTTACCCCCGGCCAGCAGGTGATCAAGATCGTCCACGAGGAGCTGCTGGCCACCCTGGGCGACGAGGCGCCCCTGGCCCGGCCCTCCGCGCCGCCGCTGGTGATCCTCATGGCGGGGCTGCAGGGTTCGGGCAAGACCACCACCGCCGCCAAGCTCGCCAAGCACCTCAAGGGCAAGGGCCGGCGCCCGCTGCTGGTGGCCGCCGACC
>JACDBE010000277.1 GCA_013695075.1 Acidimicrobiia bacterium | reverse complement strand
CTCGCCGCTGCCACCGAACTGGGGTACCGACCCAACGCCATGGCGCAGGGGCTGGTGCGCAACCGGACCTTCGTCGTCGGGGTGATGCTGTCCGACCTGCACAACCCCTTCTTCACCGCGGTGGTCGACGGGATCTCGGCTGAGGCCCATGCCCTCGACTACCGGGCGCTGATCAATACCGGTGACCGTTCGGCGGTGCGGGAGGTGGAGGCCGTGGAGACCCTGCTGCGGCTGCGCACCGACGGCATCGTGCTCGCCGGCACCGTCATCGACCCCGCTGCCATCGACAGGTTGGGAAGAGAGGTGCCCATCGTGCTCGCCAGCCGGCAGAGTGCCTCGAACATGGTCGACAGCGTGGTCACCGACGACGTGGCCGGAGCCGCCCTCGCCGTCGACCATCTGGTGGGGTTGGGTCACCGCAGCATCGCCCACATCTCCGGGGGGGCCGGCGCCGGGGCCGACAGCCGGGTCACCGGGTACCGCCGGGCCATGCGCCACCATCGCCTCTCCGACCGGGTGCGGGTGGTTCCAGGGGCATACACCGAGGCCGGGGGAGCCGCCGGGGCTGCTGCCCTGTGGGCCGTTGGGTCGCCGCCCACCGCGATCGTCGCCCCCAACGACCTGGCCGCCATCGGGGTGATCCAGGCGGTGGAGGACATGGGTCTGCGGGTCCCCGACGAAGTCTCCGTGGTCGGTTACGACGACAGCAGCGTGGCCGCGCTGGCCCACATCGACCTCACCAGCGTGCGCCAGCATCCCGAGGAGATGGGGGCTCGGGCGGTGGAGTTGCTCGTCGAGCGCATGGACCGAGGGAGGTCGGCGGCCCGCCACCTGGTGCTGGAGCCGTCTTTCACCGTCCGCTCGACGACGGCGCCCCCCCGTCGGTGACCGCCGTCACGATCGTCACTTGACCCATTGCAGGGCCTGCTCCCGAGCCGCCTCCACCTGCGACCCGGACTGGCGGCGGGCCATGCGGCGCAGCACCACCGGTGCCAGCGCCATGCCGGCAACGGCCCACGCTGCCAGCACCAGCACCGTCTGCCACGTCCGCCATGAGGCCCCGATCTCCACGGCCGCCGCCGCATCAGGGAGGAACGCGGAGCGCATGCCTAGCCCCAGCCAGTAGACCGGGAAGACTTGGGCGACGGCCTGCAGCCACCCCCACAAGGCGCCGATGGGGGCGAAGATCCCCGAAATCCCCATCAGGATCATCACCGGCATCATCCCCCAGGTGCCCACCCTCTGTACCCCGGGCACCACCGACCCGATGATCATCCCGAACGGCATGGTTGCCAGCAGACCGAGAACGATCACCCAGGCAACCGTGAACCAGCCGGCGAGCCCGCGCTGCATCAAGCCGTCGAACAGGAAGATCCCGGGCAGCAGGATGACGGCCAGCGAGGGCACCAGCCCCAGCGAGTTGGCCAGGATGTGGCCGGTCATGTGGCCCACGATGCCGTGCGGCACCGCTTTGGCCCGCAGCAGGGTGCCGTCCTCGCGTTCCATGGCCAGTCCGTAGGCGGGGCCGATGATCAGCCCGAAGGCGATGAGGGCCCCGAGGATGCTGGGCATGGCCACCGCCGGGTACAGCAGCGAGGTGCCATCCACTTCGGCGTTGCGACGGAGGAACAGATACCCCAGCACCGCCACCGCGCTGAGCAGATAGAAGCCCTGATCCTGCGGGCTCTTCAGGCTCTGCATGAACTCGGTCCATCCCCGGTTCAACCCGGTGCGTATGGCGCTCACCTTGGGGTTCATCGGCTCACCTCCTCGAACGCGGTCGCCGCCCCGTCGGGACGACCGGTCTCGTGCTGCTGCACCATGGTCAGGTAGGTGTCCTCCAGGTTGGGACGGCGCACCTCGAGATCGGGGACGGCGTCGTCGCCGTCGAGCAGGCGGCGCACGAACGCCGTCGGGTCGGCGGTGTCCTCACTGAAGCGTTCCCCGCCGCTGGCCCAGCGCACCTCGGCGCGGCGGGTGACCTGCGCCGCCAGCTCGGCGGCGCTGCCGTCGGCGACGATCCGGCCACCAGCCAGGATGAGGATGCGGTCGGCCAGCTTCTCCGCCTCGTCGAGGTCGTGGGTGGTGAGCAGGATCGTGGTGTCCTCGCTGGCGGAGAGCCGGGAAACGATGGCGTGGAAGTCCCGCCGGGCCTGGGGGTCGAACCCGGCGGTGGGTTCGTCGAGGAACAGCAGCTCGGGCCGGCCGATGAGCCCGACGGCGACGTCGAGGCGGCGCCGCTGGCCACCGGACAGGGTGCGGATCTTCTGGTCGGCCTGCTCGCCGAGACCCACCATGGCGATGAGCCGGTCCACGTCGTATGGGCGCTCTCGCTGCGGGGTGGAGTACGGCCGGTAGTAGCGGCCCAGGTGGTGGAGGAGCGCCCGCGGCGTCCATCGGGGATGGTCACGCCACGACTGGAGGACCACCCCCACCCGGGCTCGCCAGTCCTCGCTGGCGGTCGCCGGGTCGACGCCGAGCACCGACACGCTGCCCGCCGACCGTATCCGGAAGCCTTCCAGGATCTCGATGATGGTCGTCTTGCCGGCGCCGTTGGGGCCGAGCAGGGTCACCACCTCGCCTCGCCGCACCGCGAAGCCGACGTCGACGAGCACGTCCTTGGACCCATAGCGCATCCGCAGGCCCTCGACCTCGATCACCGCTTCCCTGGTTGGCTCCGCCATCGTGCTCATCCTGTGCGCACGGTCACGCACCGTCAACCTCGCGGCACCACCGAGTACGTGCAGTTGTGGGCGCCGGAAGCCATGTGGGAGATGCGCTCGATGGTGGCCTCGGGCAGGACCGCCCTGATGAACTCGATCTCGCTGCCGCAGGCCTGACCGTAGCGCAGGGCGATGCCGAGAATGGCGCAGTTGTGCTCGACGATTTGGTACGAACCGTCGCCAACGGGGACCATCTCCGCCAGGTAGCCGTCGTCGTCGAGGATGTTGGCCAGCTCGGCGATCTTGCCCTCGAAGCTCTTGCCGGCAAGACGGGCGCGGGCGCCCTCGATGCGGCGCTGGCGGCGTCTGGCGAAGATCTCGTCGACCAACCCCGGTTCGGATTCGCCGACGTAGTCGAGCAGCTCGTTGGTGAGCTGGGCGTAGGCCCGGGGGAACAGCGAGTCGCCGGCGGCGGTGAGCCGGTAGCGATGACGGGGGCGACCCACCCCGTGCCGGGCTTCTCCGTAGGTGACCAACCCGTCGCGGTGGAGGGCGTTGAGTTGCTGCCGCACCGCAGACGGGCTCGATCCCACCTGTTCGGCCAGATGAGCGACGTCCACCTCCCC
>JACDBE010000269.1 GCA_013695075.1 Acidimicrobiia bacterium | reverse complement strand
CGCTCTCACGTAAACAGCGCACGCTTGAACAGACCCAAGGCCACCACCGCCCCAACCCTCCAGCTGCAGACGCCACAGCAGTCAATCAACGGCCGACCCAGGTGAGAACGGTGGATCCAGGCTAAGGACCCGAACGCGTCATCAGCGATGCGTCTCGGTCCTAAGAATCCGATCACCGTGCGCCGCCGGTTGGTCCGGCCACGACGTGACCACCACCACGGTGTCGGCGTCGGTGCCGTTGTGCAGCCCGTCGGCGGGGTCGATGGTGAAGGCGGTGCCCGCCGCACGGGAGGTGCCGCCGTGCACCGCCTTGCCCTGCACAACGACGGCCACACCGCCGTCGAGGCGAGCGGTAGCGCCCGGGGTGATCACGTGCTTGGTCACCGCTGCGGTCCCGATCCTCCCCATGACCTCGGCGCTTCCCCACTCCTGAACCGTCACCGGCGACTGGTCGGCCTCGGAGCGTCCCTGGCTACGGAGCCGGTCCACCAGGGTCTTCACATCCTCGGCACGATCCTTGGCGGCCACCAGCACGGCATCGGGGGTGGTCACTGCCACCACGTCGGAGAGCCCCACCACCGCCAGCAGCACCCCGTCGGCGCGCAGGTAGCTCCCGTCGACGTCCTCGGCGATGACATCGCCGACGATGACGTTGCCGTTGCTGTCCTGACGGGCGACGTCCATCAGCGACGCCCACGACCCGACGTCGCTCCACCCGGCGTCGAGGGGAACCACCAGCGCCGCATCGGTTCTTTCCATCACCGCGTAGTCGATGGAGATGTTCGGAGAGCGGGCGAAGGCCTCCCGGTCGAGGATCACCGCTCCGGTTTCGTCGGTGTCCGCCCTGTCCATGGCGGCGGCGGCGGCAGCGGCCACCTCTGGCTCGAACCGGGCCAGCTCGCTCAAGTAGTGCCCGGCGGTGAACATGAACATCCCCGAGTTCCACAGATGCCGGCCGCCGGCGATGAACCGCTCGGCGTCTGCCAGGTCCGGCTTCTCCACGAACTCGGCCACAGGGCTGACACCGGCGGCATCCTGATCCGTCCTGATGTACCCGTAGCCGGTGGCAGCGTGGGTGGGAACCACCCCAAAGGTGACCAGGGACCCCGAGGCGGCGGCTCTGGCCCCGGCCGCCACCGCCGTTGCGAACGCCTCCACGTCGCCGAGCACATGATCGGCCGGCATCACCAGCAGCACCGCATCTGGGTCGACGGCGTACGCCGCCACCGCGACGGCGGGTGCCGTGTTGCGGCCCTCGGGCTCGATGATCACCACCCCCTGGTGGTGACCGGCGGCCTCCATCTCCTGGCGGACCGCCCCCGCCTGGATCTGGCTGCACACCACCACCGGGGGCTGGCGGCTGGCCACCCCTTCCAAACGACCCAGCGTGGCGCGCAACAGGGAGTGCTCCCCGACGAGCGCCAACAGCTGCTTGGGGGTCTCCAGGCGCGAGGCGGGCCACAGCCGGGTCCCCGACCCACCGGAGAGGATCACCGGGACAATGGCGGCTTCGCTCACCGCGCCAATGTACCCAAGCGGATGGCTGGCCAGCAGCCGGCCAAGGTGCGCGACTAGGTCGCCGAACCCGCCCGGTTCAAGCAGGGCGTGGACATGCCCACCAGCCAGGGATCACCACCCCCTGGTCGTGGCCGGTCTGCTGCGGATCCACTGCCCCTCCGTGAACCGGGACCGGCGTGGCATCGGTAGGTATTGCCGAAGGGTCCTGTCCATACCCAGATCAACCGTGAAAGGAGCCCGGCGATGTGTCTTACCTGTGGATGCAGGCTGCCCCACGAGGACCACGGCAAGGCCGACTACATCACGATCGAGGACCTCGAGAAGAGCGCGGCCATCGACGACTTCTCCCTCGACCAGGCGGTACGGATCCTGGTGGAGACCGTCGAGGCGGCCAAGGCAGAGGGGAGCACAAGCACCGGTGACAGACCGGCCCACTTGACGAGCACCCCGAGCGGCGCCGGTCCCAAGGGGGCCAGGTGAGCTGCCGGTTAGCCTCGTGGCGCGCATGTTCGACGTGGCTGCCACCCGTGCCCTGTTCCCGGCGCTCGGTCGCACCCTCGATGGGGTACCGGTGGTGTACGCCGACG
>JACDBE010000223.1 GCA_013695075.1 Acidimicrobiia bacterium | reverse complement strand
GCCGCTTCGAGTCGAGGACGACCACATTCTCGACCAGGGTGCCGCGGCCCTGGTCCGCCAGGTGATGGATGTGGAGCGGATACCGTCCCAACACGTCGTCCACACCGAGATACTGCAGGCGAAGGTTGGTGATCGTCTGCGGTGCATGCCCGTTGACCATCACATGGGCGTACCCCTCCGGCGTCCCCTCGATGGCGCAGGAGCGGGTGAGGTTGAGCACCTCGGCGGGCGGGACCAGTTCGGAGCCCGGTCCGCTGTAGCGAGGAACGGGGCTGCCCATCACATAGGGGTGATGGACGTCGTCGTTGACGTCGACCGGCGACGTCACCAGGGTGTCGGTGTCCAGCCAGGTGGCATCGGTGCCGGTGCGGTTCCACCCGGTGACCGGGCGGCATGCGGAGGTGTCCAATGTCCCATCATCCACCACCCACAGGCCGATGTCGGTGGCCGCGTACACGTCGGGGTTGGGATGCTCGCCACCACCACCGCGGAACTTGCGCTCCTCGAAGTCGACGAAGCGCAGCGTCGCGCCGTCAGCGAATCGGAGCGAGCCCCGGACGATGACCGAACCGGAAGCCTCGACGACACCCTGCAGCTCGCACACGGTGCCGGCGTCGATGGTGGTCTCGTCGATGGAACCGGTGAGGACGCAGTCAGGGGTCCCTTGTGCCTGCGCCGGCGTTGCGGATCTGGCAAGCGGGATGACTCCCACCGCAACCATCACTGCTACCGACAACACCATCGCCGCGCGGCGCATGTGCCCCCCCTCCGGGTTGGGCGGGACGCTAGCTTTTCGCGATTTAGGATGTCAAGCCCAGTTTCAGCAAGCGAGAGTGATTGCACGTACAGAGCGGCGGCTCCAGCAGGCGACCGAGCCGGATAGCGGCGAACGGGCCTACCATGACCGCTCCCGACTCGGAGTGCCATGTCCCCCGTTCGTCTGTTGATCTCGATCGCCGTCCTCGCCGGCGCACTCACCGCCTGTGGCGGCGACGACCCTAGCGCCGTCACCACCGTCGCCCCCGACGACGGCGAGGGCACCACCAGCTCGTCGGCCCCCGACGACGCCCTCCAGCCGGACATCACCAACGACGGGGACGACGTCGCCGACGACGGCGAGACGGTGCGGGTGCACTATGCCGGCACTCTCGACGACGGCGAGGAGTTCGACAGCTCCGCAGGGGGCGACCCGCTGCAGTTCACCGTCGGGGTGGGGATGATGATCCCCGGCTTCGACACCGCCGTCGAGGGGATGACGGTTGGCGAGAGCAAGACCGTCACCATCGCCGCCGCAGAGGCCTACGGGGAACGGGTCGAGGACGCCATCGTCGAGTTCCCCATCGCCGACGTGCCCGAGGAATTCCGTGTCGAGGGGATCCAGGTGGATCTGGGCAACGGCCTGCCGGCCACGGTGGTCGAGGTCACCGACGACATCGTCAGGGTCGACACCAACCATCCCCTGGCCGGGGAGGCGTTGACCTTCGCGATCACCCTGGTCGAGATCGTCGCCTGACCCGAACCCCCGCCCTGAACCGAGACCCGACAGCACTTCCTAGGGCTCAGCTCTCGGCGGCCTCCACCTCGTTTGCCAGTTGGCGGAAGACTGGGCTGGTGGCCACCAGCTCGGCGTACGAGCCGCGGGCGACGATGCGCCCCTCGTCCATCACCAGGATGGTGTCGGCACGGAGCAGCGCCGGCTTGCGGTGCGATACCACCAGGGCGGTGGCGCCGGCGTGCTCGGCAAACAGCCGCCGCCACAGGGTGCGCTCGGTCTCTACGTCGAGGGCGCTGGACAGGTCGTCGATCACCAGCAGCTCGGCGTTCCTGGCGAACATGCGCGCCGTCGCCGTGCGCTGCACCTGACCGCCGGACAGCCGGACCCCGAGGGGTCCCACCATGGTGTCAAGCCCTTCCGGCATCGCCGCCAGGTCCTCCTCGAAGGCCGCGGCGCGGATGGCCTGGTTGAGCCTGTCGTTGTCGTCACCGCGCCCCAGCCGCAGATTGTCGCCCAGCGACAGCGAGAACAGCCGGGGTACCTGGGGGACGTAGGCGGAGCGGGGAGGGACGAAGAAGTCGTCCGGCTGCACCACCGGCTCACCGTTCCAGGTGATCGACCCCGCCTGCAACGGCACCAGGCCGAGCAGTGAACGCAACAGCGTGGTCTTGCCGGAACCGACCTTTCCGGTGACCACGGTGAAGGTGCCCCGGCGCAGGCGGAACGAGGCGTCGAATACCCCCGAGCCGGTGTCGGGATACGAGAAGGTGAGCCCGTCGGCCACCACCTCTTCCAGCACATCACCGGCGGTGACCCGCTCGGGTTCGAGGTGGGGCAGGTCGCCGGTGAGATGCAGGTCGACGCGGTCGACCAGCCGCATCGGGTCAGCACCACCGAGCAGATCGATCATGCGGTCGAACGACACCCCGGCCTGCTTGAACTTGGCGATGAACAGCCCGACGAAGTAGCCGGCATCGGTGACGAAGTCGAGGAAGTAGACGAACAGGGCGAAGTCGCCGATGCCAAGGGTGCCGTCGGCCATTGACGAGGCTCCCAGGATCAGGATCAGTCCCACGCCGATGTTCACCGTGTTCCAGAACACCGACTCCAACGTGGCGGTGAGCACCCGGTCACGCACCATCTCCCGCCGGCGCCCGTCGTTGAGCCTGCGGAAGTGAGCCAGGGTGCTCGCCTCCGCTCCGGCCACCCGGATCGACTGCACAGACCCGAAGGTCTCACCCAGCATCCCGGTGATGCCTCCTGTTGCCTCGCGGGCTGCGGTGCGGTAACGCCGGATGCGGCCGCTCATCCTCTCGGCGGCAGCGACCACGATCACCAGCGGGGCGAAAACCAGGATGGTGAGCACCGGGTCGATCGACAGCAGGATCACCGCGGCGACGATGGCCAGCAGGAATGTTCCCACCATGTCCACCGTCCACGACAGCGCCTCCTCGACATGATCGACATCGTCGCGATAGCGGCTGATCATGTCGCCTGGCGACTCGTGCACGGCAACGGCGCCCGGCATCTCGTACAGCCGCCGCAACATGTTGCGGCGCAGCAGGCTGCTGGCGCGGAAGGCGAACAGGATGTCGTTGATCATCCCCACCGCCATCACCGTCAGCCGGGCCAACCCGTAGCCGATCATCAGCGCCATCAGGGTGACGGCGTTGAAGCCCGGCTCGGCATCGAGGCGGTTGAAGAACTCGCGGGTGATGAACGCCGGGATCACCGGCAGCAGCCACATCGAGGCCCACAGCACGATGTTGGCGGTGTAGCGCCACGGGGCGTAGCGAACCAGGCCCCACATCAGACGCCCGGTGGGGGCGCGGCGGCGGTCGGCGGTCATGCCAGCACCTCCTCGATCCCGGTGGCCAGCAGGTGGGAGAGGCGGGAGTCGGGATCGG
Source organism: Acidimicrobiia bacterium (assembly GCA_013695075.1). Classification (GTDB taxonomy): domain Bacteria; phylum Actinomycetota; class Acidimicrobiia; order Spongiisociales; family UBA5794; genus JACDBE01. The sequence continues at coordinate 10,359 of JACDBE010000223.1, read as the reverse complement.
CAGCCAGTTCCGCCCGACTGCCGTACTCCACGATGCGGCCCGACTCCATGATGAGGATGTCGTCGGCCCTGGTCACCGTTGCCAGCCGGTGGGCGATGATGAGGGCGGTGCGGTTGTCGAGCAGCCGGTCGACGGCGCGTTCGATGAGACCCTCGGTGGCCGGATCGAGACGTGACGACGCCTCGTCCATGATCACCAGACCGGGCTGGCGCAGGAAGATGCGGGTCAGCGCCAGCAGCTGGCCCTGGCCGGCGGACAGCCCGCCGCCACCTGATTCGAGCAGGGTGTCCAGCCCGGACGGTTGGGTGGCCAGCCACGCGGTGAGCCCCAGCGTGTCGATGACCTCGATGATGCGGGCATCGTCGACGCCGGCATCGAAGAAGGTGAGGTTGTCGCGGATGGTGGCCCGGAACAGCTGGACGTCCTGGGTCACCATTCCCACCCTGGATCGCACACTGTGTCGCTCGGCCTGGGGGAGCGGCACCCCGCCCACGCGGACCTCACCGGACTGCGGGTCGTATAGCCGGGTGAGCAGGCGGGCCAGCGTTGTCTTGCCCGAGCCGGTGCGACCGAGCACTCCGAGCACCCTGCCCTCCTCGATGCGGAACGACACGTCGTGCAGCACCGGGCCAACGCCGGCCTCGTCCTGGTAGGAGAAGGAGACATGGTCGAGCTCCACCGACAGCGGCCCGTCGGCGAGGACGACCTGGCCGGTCCACACCAGGGTGGCGCTGGTGTCGAACAGCTCCTGCACCCGGGAGATGCCCGCCCCCGCCTTCTGAAAGTCCTCCATCTGGGTGCGGATCTGGTCCATGGGCTCGCGGGTCATCGACACGTAGTACCAGACCAGGTACACAGAGCCCAGGGTCAACGACCCGTTGCCGAACAGCAGCGAGCCCAGCCAGAACACCAGCGCCGAGCCGATGACGTAGTTGGCGATGTTGGTGCCCCACAGCATGGCGAACCCCACGCGCCCCCGCACCTGTTGGGGCATCCATTCCCGCAGGATCTCGGTGAATCGCAGGATCATGTAGCGGCTGGCGCCGTTGGCCCGGATGTCCTCGGTGCCGCCGAACTGCTCTCCGAGCGAGCCGAACAGCACGGCGCTGGTGGCCCGCACCTGCTTCCACCAGGGGACGGCCACCATTTGCAGGCCGAGCATGGCGAACAGCGCCACCGCGGTGAAGGCGCTGAGCCCGGCGCCGACCCACATGTTCTCCCGCCACAGCAGCACCAGGATGCCCACCAGCAGCACGGCGTTACCGATGACCTGGATGATGAACGCCGAGAAGAAGTTGGACAGGGCGGTGACGTCGCCGTCGATGCGCTCGATCAGCTCACCGGGGGTGTGCGCCTTGTGGAAGCCCATGTCGAGCTCGAGCACGTGCTCGGTCAGCTCGGCGCGCAGCTCGTTGGTCGCCGACCAGCCGACGTACTCCGCCAGCCAGGTCCCGGTGACCGCCAGGACCTGGTGGGCGACGGCGATGACCATGAAGGCCACCGCCACCGGCACCAGATCCCCGACGTTGCTTCCCGTCGTTGCCCGGTCGATGAAGGTGCGCATCAGCTGGGGGTTGATCAGCTGCAGGGAGATGGCCACCAGCAGCACCAGCCCAAGCAGACCGGTGCGCACCCGCATGGGGCGCAGGTACCGGACCAGCAGTCTGAAGTAGGCACGAACCGGAATCATGGGTGCTCTCGGGTGATGAGCGACGTCAGGTGACGTCGCGGTGAACAGGGTCGGAGGTGGCGGTGAAGCCCGCGGCGCGAGGTTGGGGCGCTGGCGGTTAGCGGCGCGGGGAGGAGGGCCCGGTACGCGGCGCAGCGGTGGCGGCTGGCAGCTTCATCGTGGACCTCCTCTCGCTCGACGCCCGACCCGGAACCGCATCACGGTAGGCGCCTGGGCGCCACGGAATCGCAGGCGGTTCACGACCGTCGGTCACTGTGCCATCGAACCGCAGCCGTGTCAAGGGGCCGTGTTGTTTGCCCGGGCCGACCTCCCCGGCTGCGCCGGCGAACAGACGCTGGTCGGCCCTCCTCCGCATGTGGGGCCCCTACCCCACGGCGGCCGTGCTGTTTCACCCTTGGTCGGTGATCTCGTGCCAGCGCACCCAGCGGCCGTGGGCCTCGACTTCGGCCAGGGTGAGGTGGACGTCCTGGGGCCACACCGACAGCGTCAGCTCGAAGGTGCGCGGTCCCGGTTCCATACGCAGCCAGGCCACCGGCGCTTCCCTGGTGGCGGCGGCGCCGGCCGCCCGCACCTCGGTGAGCACCCGGTGGCGCTCGGCGGCGCTGAGGTACTGGCTGGTGACCGATTGCATCACCACGGTGACCGCACCCGGGTGCGGGGTGGCGAGATGCTTTGGCAACCACCCCGACGCCGGGGCGGCGGCGACCGGGGCCGGCGCGGGGCGGGCCAGCTCGATGGCCTGGCCGAGCCGCTCGAAGCGGTCGAGCTGATCGGCCCACACGAAGCACAGCAGCCGCTCCACCTCTTCGGGGCGGCGCACGTCGATGGGGTTGGGATCGCAGCCCTCCCTGGCCACCACGTTGATGGGGCGGTCCAGCGTCGGGATGCGGCCCGTCCATTCGGAGACGACCACCACCGGGCTCGACGGTGGACCGAAGCCGAGACCGTCGCCGAGCTCGAAGCGGAAGCGGTCGAGCAGCAGGTTGAGCCCGGCGCTGGCCCCTATTTCCAGCAGTCGGATGGGGGCTCCCAACATGGTGGTCACCTCGATGAGCCCGCCGATAAGGGGTGCCGCCCGTCCGATCTCGTTGGTCTGCGGGGGGCGGCTCAACGCTGCCCGGATGGCGACCGGGTTGGTGCGCACCGCGGCGAAGAACTCGGCGGTACAGCCGGGCCAGCTAGGACGACCGCCAACCGTCGGGTAGTGGAAGGCAAGACCGGGCGCGTCGCCGCGTAGCACCAGACGGTGGACGCCACCGAGCAGGCGGAGGGGGACGGCGTCGGTGACCGGGTCCCCGTCCCAGGTGCCCACCACCGACGCCAGCTCGCCGCCAGCGGCGATGTCGTCGGCGGCTGCCAGCAGCAGGCGACGGTACAGATCGGAGCCCATCTTGCCGCAGGCGGCAGACTGGAGCCGGAAGGCGTGGACGGTTTCCACCCGGGGAGTGTTGCACACCAAAGCTCTTGACAGATCGGCCAGACCATGAGACCCGTGCCAGCCCGGACCGAAACGCCGAAACCGAACGCCATGTCCGAAACGACCGGTGCGACGACACCGGCCGATAGCGACCCGAATGGAGGGCACGACATGACCAACGCCATGAACGCAACCACCACGGCGCATGCCGCCGCCTCCGGCGGTGGCGTGACTGACAACGCGGCCCGAACGGGGCGGACCATCGACTGACCGTCGCTGGCATCCGTTCCCGTGTATCGAGCCGCCGCAAGGCGGCTCTTCTCATTTCCACAGAAAGGAGGGAATCTGATGAACTCGGTATATGACCGCCACGCGTCGCCGAGCTGGATCGAACGCATTGCGGTCGATCAGCTGGATCGACCCATGCGCAGCCGCATCGACCGCATCGCGCTCGATCGGCGCCTCCAGGTCGAGCTGAGCCAGCTCGTCCGCTCGGTGCGTTGACACCATGACGCCGCACCAAGCGGCCACTCACCAGGACCCGTACCAAACCACTAGCCCAATCAATCAAGAAAGGAAGCAACGACGATGAGGAACACGACCAGGCGGAGAGGGCGGCGCCGCCCGTCGCTGCCGTTGGACTCCGCCGAGCTGCTGCGGTCGCACCTCCTGGTGGAGGCGACCCGTCCATTGTGGTCCGCCCGATGAAACCCGGAGCGGGCTAAGAGCGGTGGTGCTGGGAACGACCGGTCCCCGGCATCCCCTAACAACCTGAAGGGCTACTTCTGGCGGCTGCGGGGGATCGAATGCTGCCAGTCGGCGAGCAGGGTGCGCACCGAGCTGACAAACGCCAGCGGTTGGTCGAGGATCAGGTGGTGGTGAGCCTCGGGTATGGAGATCACCGGGGCGTTGCGACCCAACAGGTCGTACATGTACTCGGCGGTGTCGGGAGGGACCACGACGCTGTACTCACCGCGTAGCAGCGCCACCCGGCAGCGCACCGTAGCTAGCTGGTCACGCAGCGGCACCAGGGTGCGGTGGAACAGCTTGGGATCGAACTTCCACGTCCACCCCCGTTCGGTGTCGTGCAGCGACCAGCGGGCGACGTGGTCGATGATCCACGGGTTGTCGTTGGGCTGCTCGGGGATCAGCCGGAAGTGGGGCAGCGCCGCCTCCAGGTCGTCGTACACCCCCGGCTCCCGGAAGGCGCGACCGCCCTGGCCCTCCTCGGACTCGGGGGCGGGGCGCCGCACCGGAGAATCGACGAGCACCGCCCCGGCCAGCTGATCGCCGTAGCGTGACGCCGTCATGATGGTGACCATGCCCCCCAGGCTGTGGCCCACCACCACCGGTGGTCCGGGGAAGCCGGCGGCCTCGGCCACCGCCATCACCTCGCCCGACCAGGTCTCGTGGCTGTACTCGATGCGGTGACCACTGTCACCGTGGCCGCTCAGGTCGATAGCCGCCACGTGCCAGTCGGCGGAGAAGAACGGGCCGAGGAAACCCCACCAGTGGGCGTGGGCGGCACCGCCGTGGACCAGGATCAACCCGGGGCTCCCCGGGTTGCCCCAGTCCAGGTAGTGCACCGGGGTCCCCGCCACCTCGACCACCTGGTCGACGTACGGGGCGGCCAGCGCCTTGTCGAACCACTCCGGGGCGGTGCCCGTCACCGGACGCCAGGTCACGGGGTGGGGACGGTCTCGTCGGGGAGAGGGAACCAGCGCAGTGACTCGAAGTCATCGGTGCCCCGGAAGTGATCCGGTGGTGGCGGCGGCGGTGCGGCAGCGAGCCTGGCGAACAGGTCGGCGGCATCGGTGAGATAGCGGGCCAGGTCGTCGTCGGAGTGGGTGCGCAGGTCGTGCCGCCAGTCCATCGACCCGGCCTCGTAGCTGATCGAGTCCAGGCTGAAGGCCGGAGGCCGGACCGGGTCGCGATGCCGCCACAGCCCGCTGGCCGGGTCGAAGTCGTACAGGGGAAGCAGCCGCCACCCCTGGTCGGCCACCAGCTTCACCGCATCGACGATGAATGAGAACACCGTCTCGGCGATGAAGTAGTTGAAGTTGACCCGGACCCATCCCGGCTTGATCCCGAGGTATCCCCGTGATACTTCCCGTTCGTAGACCCGGGAGGTCTCCAGATCGATCCCGAGCAACGAGTGGCCGTATGGACCGGCGCACGAACACCCGCCCCGGGCCTGGATGCCGAACAGGTCGTTGAGCACCGCCACCACGAAGTTGTGGTGCAGCCGCCGCCCCCCATGGCGCACCACGAACGACACGATCGACAACCGTTCGGCGTTGCGATTGCCCAACACCTCGATGTTGGCGTTGACGGACCAGGAGGCCACGGCCCGGGAGACGAACGACTCCTCGTGGCGGCGGATGGCGTCGACCCCCACCGCCTCCTTGAGCTGGAACACAAGCCCGGTGCGGATAGAGCCGACGATGTCGGGGGTGCCCCCCTCCTCGCGCATCTCGATGTCGTCGAGGTAGAGGTGCTCCACCGAGCTGACGTAGGCGATGGTGCCCCCACCGGGCACCGCCGGCACCCGGTTGGTGAACAACTCCTTGCGGGCCACCAGCACACCGGGGGTGCCGGGACCACCGATCAGCTTGTGCGGCGACAGCATGACGGCGTCGAGGTACTCCAGGTTGCCGGCGGCAGCGGTGCCCATACTGATGCCGACGTATGGAGCGGCGGCGGCGTAGTCCCACAACGACAGGGCGCCGTGGCTGTGCAGCAGTGTGGAGATGGCGGCGACGTCACTGATGATCCCGGTGACGTTGGAGGCCGCCGAGAACGAGCCAATCAGCAACGGACGGTCGGCGTAGGTGGCCAGCTCCTTGTCGAGCACGGCCAGGTCGATGTGGCCGTCGGCGTCCTCGGGGATGGTGATCACCTCGGCGATCGACTCCCGCCACGGCAGCTCGTTGGAGTGGTGCTCGTATGGCCCGATGAACACCACGGGGCGTTCCTGCGGCGGGATACGCTCGCTGAGCCGGTAGCGGTCGTCCATGTTGGCCGGGATGCGCAACCCGAGCACCCCGATCAGCTTGTCCATGGCCCCGGTCATCCCCGAGCCGCAGAACAACACGGCGTGCTCGTCGGTGGCGCCCAGGCAGCGGCGCACGATGTGCCTGGCCTCCTCACGCAGCCGGGTGGTTTGCAGCCCGGTGCCGGAGGACTCGGTGTGGGTGTTGGCGTACAGCGGCAGCACCGCCTCGGCGACGAACTCCTCGATGAAGTCCAGCGCCCGCCCGGAGGCGGTGTAGTCGGCGTAGGTGATGCGGTGCGGGCCAAAGGGCCCGTCGACGGCGACATCATCGCCGATCACGGAGGCGCGGATGGTCTCGATGAGCGCCTCGGATTTCACCCCATCAGGGTAGTTGCTCCTTGGTTCCCCGGTCATCACCGCCAACCTTGGGCGAGTGACCACGGATGCGGGGTGACTCGCTCAAAGTTTGGCTGCCGGAGCCCGCAGGCGCCGTCGAGCACCACCCGGCGCATCAGGTCGAGCCCCACCGGGCCCACCTCGAGACATGGCGGTGGAAGTCCTTCAGGTCGAAGTCGTTTCCCTCCCGCTGGCGGCGGCGGCAGCCGTGCCGTCGGGCGAAAGGTCGGGCTCCTCGGAAGGGGGCGCGCAAGGCTACCGCCGGGGCAGGGAGGGGTTCTCCCGCCTAGCCTGCGCCGGTGTCGTGCTCTCGGCCCTTGTCTGGCCATTTCCGTTGCTGGCACCCGGTGGGTGCCCGGTGACCGGGGATCACCGGCTGCCCTTCGCCTTCTATGGGACTCTCCGTCCCGGAGGCGGGGCCTTGGAGCGGTTGGGCATCACCCGGCGGGTCACTCACCTCGGACCGTGCCTTATCGGTGGTGACCTGTACGCCGTCACCTGGCATCCGGGGTTGGTGGCCGGCGCCGGGGAGGTGAGAGGCGACCTGTTCGACGTGCCCGCTGACCTGGTGGCCACCCTGGACGGCTTCGAGGGCTACCGACCCGACGACCCCGCCACCTCCCCCTACCTGCGGGTGGCCCGGTGGCTGCTGGAACCGGCCGTCGAGGCATGGGTCTACCTGTGGCGCGGTCCAACCGCCGACGGGGTGTTGCTCCCCGGTGGCGACTGGCTGGATCACGCCGGCGGGCGCCCGCTGCCCGCCGACGTCGAGGTGTGATGGCGGCACCACCGTGAAGATCCTCATCGCCGACAGCCTCCCCCAGCGTCAGGTGGACGCCCTGGCTTCCCGCCACCAGGTCACGCATTGGATACCCGCAGAGGCAGACCTGGCGGAGGCGATCGTCGACCAGGAGGTGCTGGTGGTGCGCTCCACCGAGGTCCCCGCCGCCCTGATCGGGGCCGGCCCACGGCTGGCGGTGATCATCCGGGCCGGCGCCGGGTTCAACACCATCGACTGGCGGGCGGCCGCCAACCGGGGCATCTACGTGTGCAACACCCCGGGCAAGAACGCCGTCGCCGTGGCCGAGCTCACCATGGGGCTGATCACCGCCATCGATCGCCGTATCCCCGATGCCGTGGCCGATCTCCGGTCGGGGCAGTGGCGCAAGAAGGAGTACGGCCAGGCCCGTGGGCTGGCGGGACGGAGCTTGGGGATCATCGGGTTTGGCGACATCGGCATACAGGTGGCCACCAGGGCGGTCGCCTTCGACATGGAGGTGCTCATCCAGGCCCGGCCGGGGCGGACCGCCGCGCAGCTGGACCGCATCGACGAGCTGGCGGTGACGCTGGTGGCCGATCGCGCCGACCTGCTCGCCAGGTCGGACATCGTCAGCCTGCACGTGCCTGCCACCACCGAGACCATCGGCATGGTGGGGCCGGAGTTCCTGTCGCACCTGCGGCCGGGCGCCGTCCTCATCAACACCTCCCGGGGCGACATCATCGATGAGGCGGCGCTGCTGGAGGCCATCGAGGACAAGGACCTGCGGGTGGGCCTTGACGTGTTCGCCGACGAGCCGGCGGAGGGGACCGCCGAGTTCGACTCCCCGCTGGCCAAGCACCCCAACGTGTACGCCACCCACCACATCGGGGCGTCCACCGACCAGTCCCAGGACGCCATCGCCGACGAGGTGGTGGCGATCATGAACGACTTCGGGCGGGGCGTGATCCGCAACTGCGTCAACCTGATGAGCGCCCCGCACGGCACCGTGGTCATCTCGGTGCGGCACCACAACCGGGTGGGGGTACTCGCCAGGGTGCTCGGGATCCTGCGGGGCGCCGGTCTCAACGTCCAGCAGATGGAGAACCGGATCTTCGAGGGGACGATGGCTGCCACCGCCACCATCCACCTGTACGGCGAACTGAGTGAGGAGACGGTCCAGGAGGTGGTCGACTCGCTGGACGTGTTCGGGGTGTCGGTGAGCCGGGCTTGACCCTGATCCGCCCCATCCCGGTATGCATGCCGGCCCCGGAGCACGCCGCCGAGGTGGCCACCCCGCCGCTTGGTGGCCTCACCGTGGCCGAGTGGATGGAGATGCTGGAGGCCAACCCCAACAGCCTGGTGCACGTGATGCGCAGCGGACCCGAGGCGGCCGACCCCGAGGGTGATGGGCCGGAGGCGTCGGGTCGGGCCCGGCTCGACGCCATGATCGCCGAGGGGGTGGTGACCACGCCGTGCGACCCGGCCTTCTACGTCTACCAGATCGACAGCCAGGGCGTGAGCGCCGCCGGGGTGGTGGCCGAGGTCAGCGTCGCCGGCTACCGAGATGGCAGAATCAAGCGGCACGAGGACACCCGAACCCCGGCCGAGGATCAGCTGGCCCACCACCTGAGCCGGGTGGCGGCCCATACCGATCCGGTGGCGCTGACCTATCGCGGGGACCCGGCGATCGACCACCTGCTCGGCGACATCCGGGGATTCCCCCCGGTGCTCGACTTCACCACCGCCGACGGCACCCGGCAGCGTGTATGGCGGTCCGACTCCGAATCAGAGCAGGCGTTGCAGCGGCGGTTCGACACCGTGGCGCCGCTGTTCATCACCGATGGCCACCATCGCCTCGCCGCCGCCGCCCGCTACGCCCGGTGGCGGGATGCCCGGGAGTCATCGACGGCGGTCGTTCCGGGCTACCACTACATCCTGGCCACGCTGTACGCCGACACCGAGCTGACCCTGTTCGAGTTCAACCGGTGCGTCGCCGCCGTCGAAGGTGGTGTCGGACGGTTGCTGGAACGGCTCGAGGGAACCGTCGCCGTCGACGAGCTGGGGGAGGAAGTCGATCCCCGGCCGAGGCGGCGGGGGACCATCGGGATGATCGGAGGTGGCAGGTCGTGGATGATCACCATCCCCTCCGAGCGCATCCCTGACGACCTGTACGGGGCGCTCGATGCGGTGCTGCTACAGGAACTGGTGCTCGGTCCCATCCTGGGGATCGACGACCCCCGCACCGACCCCAGGCTGCGCTATATCGCCGGGCCGGCGGTGCCCGATCCCGATGACCTGGAGTGCGACGTCTGTTTCCTGCTGTACCCCACCGATCTTTCCGACGTGCTCGACATCGCCTCAGCCGGGCTGGTGATGCCGCCCAAGTCGACCTGGTTCGAGCCCAAGGTGTGGGGCGGGGTGTTCATCCGGCTCATCGAGTGACAATGGGCGATAAGTTGGGGTCCCCACGCCGAGGAGCCGCCGTGGCCATCGACATCGCCGGATTCATCACCTACTTGAAGGACCATGCCGTTGAGCACGGTTTTCACGTCCATGACGAGCGGCATTTCATCGAGACCTACTCGTTGCGCCAGTCGTGGGAGGTCGACCTGCACCCGGAATCTGCCTGCAACGGCCCGCTCGACCTCAACCTGGCGTTCGATGTCGAGCCGCGGGTTCTGCTCGGTCTAGAGGACAAGGTTGACCAGATGGACGACGAGTTCCAGGAGCCCGAGGGCGATTACATGCTGCCGTTGTCGTTCAACTGGGCGCTGCCGCCACTGGGCAACCCCCCAGACCTTGTGATCCTCGGCGCCGAGTTGGGGGGCGTATCCGGCACCGAAATACCCATCGAGGTGTCTGCGGTCGACTCCATCGGAGCGCTGGCCGCCAGTGCCGAGCGCCGGCTGAGCCTGGTGGGGCGAGCCGAGGTGAACCTGGTGGACGTCATGATGGGGCGCGACTCGATGTGCGACATTCTCGACCGCTGCCGCGACATCTCCGAATACCTGGTTGACCGCGCCGGCGAATGGGACGTGCTCCCCGAGCCCGAAGAGCCCGAACCCGGCGCGTGAACCCCCTGCGCAATCCGTCGGTCAGGG
>JACDBE010000203.1 GCA_013695075.1 Acidimicrobiia bacterium | reverse complement strand
CAGCGCCGGTAGGACCAGCCCCTCTCGGATGACGCCGATGGGCTCGCCTCCCGGGGTCGCCGCCATCTGGGCGCCGCCGGCAACGACGGTGACCGTGCCCCGGCCGGTGAACCCGGCATTACCGCCCGGGTCGGGCGGTGCCGGGGACGGATCGGGTGCGGCGGGGACCCGACGGACCAGCGGGTCGGGGAATACGGCGGTGCCGCCCACCCCGGCCACCTCGGTAGTCACGGTGGCCGCAGTTACCGTGGTCTCGGTGGGGGCCGCGGCGGCGCACCCGGCGACCAGCGTCGAGGCGCCGACCAACGCCACCGCCGGCAACCACCCCCGCCTCAAGGCTGGGCCGGGACGACGCAGGCGGAGGTTCCGGTGGGGGTACGCACCTCGGGGTACGGCTCCGGATCACGCAGTCCGGAGCCGACGTCGTCGGTGGTGAGGAACCGCACCACGGCGCGGTACACGCCCTCGGCGTAGGCCTGCTTGACGGCGTCCGTGCCCAGCAGGGCCTCCTCCTGCGGCTCGGACAGGTACAACCCCTCAACGATTGCCGCCGGCATCTGGGCCCGGCGCAGCAACCCGTAGTAGTCCTCGCCGGTGTCGGGGTTGATCCGTGCCCGGGCACCGAGCAGCTCTCCACCCATCCAGTCGGCCTCGAACGCCGACAGGCTGGCCACCACCTCCTCGTAGAGCAACGCCGCCAGGCGATCCGAACCGGGGGCGGCCACCGAGTAGAACACCTCGGTCCCCGGGATGTCGCTAGCGACCTTGGGAACCGTGTTGTTGTGGATCGACACCATGGCATCGGCACCGGCGGCGTTGGCCAGCTCGGCACGGTAGGCCAGGCCCGCCTCGAACTGCCCCTCATTGGGCCCCTCCGGGGGTCGGGTCATCCACACCGCACCGAAGGCGGGGATGTCGCCGCCCGAGGTGACGGTCCCGGTCGTCCAGTCGACGGTGTTGGAGCGTTGCATCAGATCACGAACCCTGGCTGCGATATCGAGGTTGAGCACCTTTTCCGACAGGCCTTCGGGGCCGATGGCGCCCCAGTCCCGGTCGCCGTGGCCGGGGTCGAGCATCACCACCGCTGCGGAAAGGTCAAAGCCCGGTCCCGGTCCGCCACCGCCCGCAGCCTGCGGGGTCAGCTCCACCTGGGACGCCTGCACCCACGCCGGGCTGTTGCAGGAGGTGACGATCTCCAGCCACTCCCCCGCTCGGCCCACCACCGGAAGGGGGAGACCCTCGGCGGCCCGCACGATCGGTTCTCCACCGGCCGTCTCGGCGAGGTCGGCGCCGCCGGCGGCGACAACGGCGATCCCCGTCGACACCTCCGCCAGATCGGCGGGAGTGGTCGTGGTGCTGGTGCCCACGGCATCGCCCGGTGGCGCCGCCGTGGGGCCCGGCTGGCGGGCGGCGCCGTCGCCGGTGGCCACCCCCATGGCGGCAGCCCCGCCGATGGCGGGATCGGCGCCTGAACACCCCGCCATCGCCAGCACGGCGGCGACGACAGCGCTGACGACGAGGTGGCGGCGGGGCATCGCACTCCGGGGAAGCTGGGGGCGATTATCCCACTACCCCGAGGCAATGCCGGTTCACGTACCGCGGGGTCACAACTTGCGGGTGGCCGACTTCATCTCGGTGAACAGCCGCAGGTAGTCGGGACCGCCCGCCTTTGCGTTGGATCCGGACAGCTTGAGCCCACCGAAGGGCTGGATCCCCACCAGGGCGCCGGTGATCTTGCGGTTGATATACAGGTTGCCGACGGCGAACTCTTGGCGGGTCCGTTCGATCCGCTCGTCATCGGTGGAGAAGATCCCCCCGGTGAGACCGAACTCGGTGTCGTTGGCGATGTCGAGCGCATCGGCGAAGTCGTCGGCCCTGATCACCGCCAGCACCGGCCCGAAGACCTCGTGTTGGCCCAGCCGATCCTGCGAGGCCACCTCGGAGAAGATCGTCGGCTCGATGTACCAGCCGCCGTCGCCGTCGACGGCGTGGCCGCCGTGCACCAGCTCCGCCTGCGACCGGCCCCGGTCGATCTCGTCGAGCACGCTGCGATGCTGCGCCGCAGAGACGACCGGTCCCACGGCGTGGTTGTCCTCGGGGGGCCCGATGTCCAGGGCGGCGGCACGGTCGACCAGCCGTTCCAGGATGGCGTCGTGGACGGCGTCGACCACGATCACCCGGCTGCACGCCGAGCACTTCTGACCCTGGAACCCGAAGGCACTACGTATCACGCCGTCGGCGGCGGCGTCGAGGTCGGCGGTCTCGTCGACGATGATCCCGTCCTTACCCCCCAGCTCCATGTAGGCCCGCTTCAGCCACATCTGCCCGGGGTGCACCACCGCCGACCTGGCGGCGATACGCAACCCGACGTCCTTGGACCCGGTGAAGTTGACGAAGCGCGTGCGGGGATGATCCACCAGGGTGTCACCGATCTCGGCACCGGACCCGGGGAGGAAGTTGACCACCCCCGCCGGGATCCCGGCGGAAACGACCGCCTCCATGAACTTGGCGCCGATGATGGGGGTGTTCGACGCCGGCTTCACCACCATGGTATTTCCCGCCGCCACCGGACCGATGGTCATCCCCGCCAGGATGGCCAGCGGGAAGTTCCACGGCGGGATGGCCACCCCGGCCCCCATCGGCACCAGCCACGATTCATTGGTCTCGCCGGGAAAGTCATGCACCGGCAGCGGCTCGGCGAGCGCCAGCGCCTGGTGGGCGTAGTAGCGGCAGAAGTCGATGGCCTCCGCCACTTCAGCCTCGGCCTCCAGGTAGTTCTTGCCGGCCTCCACCGTGAGCCAGCCGCAGAACTCGTAACGGCGGGCGTCGATGGCGTCGCCGACGGCGTGGACCAGCCGGGCTCGCTCCGGCGCCGGCACCTTCGACCACGTTGCGAAGGCGTCCCAGGCAGCGTCCAGCGCCTGGGAGGCGTGGAAGCTGCTCCCCGCCCCCGCCGTCCCTACCACCCGATCGGGACGGGCGGGATCGACGCTGACGATGTCATCCTCGGTGTCGACCGGGGCACCGCCGATGATCACGGGGGCATTGAGCGGGCTCGCCTTGGCGACAACCTCAAGAGCCTCCCGATAGGCGGAGGCGACGGCAGGATCGGTGAAGTCGGAGTACGGCTCGCTGGCGTACGGGGGCAGCATGGGTCTCCTCGATCCGGGGGTACCCGCCGAGGATACCGACCGGAGCCGCCACCACAGGCGCCCTGCTCGTCGAATCAGCCCGCCTGCAGAGCCGCCACCACCTCGTCGTCGCTGGTCTGCTCGAATTGGTGATACCACCAGCCGACGGCACCCAGGCTCCACGGCCGCAGCGGGCACACCACCTCGGCGCCGTGGCCGGCCAGCATCCGCAGCGAGTCGGGGTGACCCACCGGAACGGCGCAGATGAGCCGTTGCGGTTGCTGATCGTTGACGGTGTCCAACACCGCCGCCAGGGTGGCTCCGGTGGCCACCCCGTCGTCGACGACGACGGCGGTGCTCCCGGCGACATCGATCCGGTCGCCGCCGGAGCGGTAGCGTCGGGCGCGGCGCTGTAGCTCGCCCGTTTCCCGCTCGATGGTGGTGGCGATCCACTCCGGGGAGACCCGCATCTGGGCGATGAGGCGCCGGTTGAGCCAAGGATCGCCCCCCTCGCCGATGGCCCCGATGGCCAACTCGGGGTTGCCGGGGGCGGGCAACTTGCGGGCCAGGGCGACATCGAGCGGAGCCCCCATCGCTGCCGCCACCGCCGCCGCCACGATCACCCCGCCCCGGGGCACGCCGAGCACCACCACCGGGTCGCCCTCGGTGTCGCCGAGGTGCCGTTGCAGCTCGACCGCCAGTCGTTCACCCGCCTCGGTGCGGTCCCGATACCGCTTCATGCCACCCTGAGGGTACGCACCCCCGGCGGTGACCTCGCCGCCGGGGGCGATCATTGGGGGATGGCGCCGGGCAACTAACCTGCCCCGGTGCGCAGGCTGCTCCTGGTCGCCAACCCATCCGCCTCCGGCTTCACCGGCGCCCTCCATCGCCGGGTGGTTGGCGAACTCGGCGGCTGGTTCGACGTCACCGCGGTGTGGCCCACCAGCCCCGAGCAGGCACGGCGAATGTCTGCCGACGCCGCCGCCGACGGCTTCGCCTGCGTGGTCGCCATGGGAGGCGATGGGGTCGTCCACCACGTGGTCAACGGCCTGGCGCGTTCCCCCACCGCCCTGGGGATCATCCCGGTGGGCACCACCAACGTCGTCGCCCGGATCCTGGGCATACCCGCCAAACCGCACCGGGCGGCCGCCATGCTCACCGCGGCGGAGATCCGCACCATCCCTCTGGCCCACGTCGCCACCGAGAGCTGCGACGGCGCCCGCTCCGAGTTCGCCGTGTTCGCCGCCGGGATCGGCTACGACGCCGAGATGGTCCACATCGCCGAGCAGCGCCCCACCTCCAAGTACCACTTCGGGTCGTTCCACTACGCCCGGTCCGCCGCCTCGGCGCTGCTCACCCGGCTCCGAGACCGGCCGGCCAACCTGCGGGTGGACTGCGACGGGGATCGGGTCGATGCCGTTGCCGTGATGTGCCAGGTGCACGACCCCTTCACGTACTTCGGCAGGATGCCGCTGCGGCTGGCGCCTCGGCCTGAGGCCGGCCTCACCGTGGTGGCCATCGAATCGCTGCCGCTACGCCGGGTGCCTGCGGTGCTTGCCAGGGCGGTGGCTGGTCGCAGTCTCGGTGCTGTCCCCGGCTTCACCGTATGGCACGACCCGGCCAAGGTGGTGGTCGAGGCCGATCCGGCCAGCCGGTTCCAGGCCGACGGCGAGCTGCTGGGCAACGCCGACTGGCTGGAGATCACCCCGGTGCCGGACGCCCTGGCGGTGATGACCCCGCCACCCGAGCCAGGCTCCTGAGACCCAATAGCGGCCCGCTTGGAATCCATGCGTGTACTTGCGGCGGTGTGGGTTGCCCGAGGGGGCGGGCTTTGTCCCGGCCGCCTCGGACCGGGCGGTGCGGCTGTGCCGGACCGCCCGAGCAAGCAGGCGGCCGCAGGCCGCTCGTCACGGACGGAGCCGAGCCCGCAAAGGCGAGGCGCAGCTCGGCTCGGAAACACGCACGTGTTTCAGAGCCGAAATGCTCAATCGGGGAAGGCGATCCCCTCCTGGTCGAAGCGGCGCTTCAGCCTGGCCAGGAAGGCCCGCCTCGCCGGCAGGCGTGAGTGGGGCTCGACGGTGAACACCGCTCGTAGTTTCAGCCACGACCCACCGAGTTCCTCGACCCCGAGCAGCGCGGGGATGCTCAGCAACTGGGTGGCCCAGGTCGGATCGTCGGCGAATGACTTCAGCTCGTCCTCGAGAACGGCGGTGGCCCGCTCCAGATCGGTGTCGTGGGCCAGCTCGACATCGATGACCACCCGGCTGTAGCCGCGGGTGAGATTGGTGGTGACGTTGATCTGCCCGTTGGGGACGTGGTGGACATTGCCGTCCTCCTCGCGCAGCACCGTGGTGCGCAACCGGATCGCCTCCACCTCACCGCTCACGCCGGCCACCTCGATGGTGTCGCCGATGGAGTACTGCCCCTCAGCGATGATCAGCACCCCGGCGATGACATCCCTGACGAGGTTCTGCGCCCCGAACCCAACGGCCACACCGAGCACCGACCCCACCGCAACCAGCGGACCGGTAGGAACCCCCCACACTGCCAGCAGCACCAGGACCAGCGACACGCTCATCACCACCAGGATGAAGCTGCGCAGCATCGTCCACAAGGTGCGCATCCGTTGCGCCCGTTCGCCGGCGGCGATGGTCCCCTCCCGCTGGCGTTGGGCGTCGACCCGGTCGACAAACCGGTGTCCGGCCCTGGTCAGCAGCAGCCAAACCACCGCGGCCACCCCCACCGCGATGGCGGTGACCTGGAGACCCTCGCCCACCGGGGTCACCGCGCCGATCACGGCAGCGGCACCTGGTCGCGGGCGGCGAGTTGTCTGGCACCGATGTGGGCATAGGCGGCGATGGCGGCGAAACGTGCCCGGGGACCGGCCAGTTCGGCGATGGGCCCGGCGATGCGCTCGTCGAGGACAGCCTCGGCCGCTTGGGGATCGGAGCCGCCCATGGCGTCCCGGGCGTCGGCGACGACCTGCTCGGTGACGTGGTGGTCCAGCCGCGCCCGCAGCTGCTCGCCCAGCGAAGCGGCGTCGGCGGCGAACGCCGCCACCAGATCCTCGATACGGCAGACGGCCTCCTCGTCGGGGAGGCCCGATGCCGGGTCGACCGCGGCCACCACGGCCCGGCGGGCCGGTGGCCATCGCCTGGCGAGCCCGATGTCGGCCCCCTCCCATACGTCGGCCTCCATGGCGAGCGTCTTCACCACGGTGGCGATGTCGGCCAGCAGCTTGCCGTGGGCAGCCCGCTTGTGGTCCAGCTCGGTCTCCAGGAACTGCACGAGGTCCCCGATCCCGACCGGGAGATCGTCACCGGGTGCCGCCGCCACCGGGAACACCCCCGGGTCGGCGTAGCCATCGTCGATGAGCGCCTCCTCGACGGCGGCCACCACGGTGGGCCTGTCGGCACCGTCGATGCGGTCGATCTTGTTGAGGACGAAGACGGTCCGTTCGGAGTGGGCCGCCATCGGGGCCAGGAATCCCCGGTGCAGGGAGTCGTCGTGGTACTTGTCCGGGTCGAGCACCCACAGCAGCGCATCGACCTTGCTCATCATCCGCTCCACCATCTCGCGGTGGGCGGAGGCGATGGAGTCCATGTCGGGCAGGTCGAGCAGCGCCACCCCGGGGTCGCGGTCATGGCGATGCCGTTGGTCAATGTCCAGGTCGTCGAGGAGGCGGTCGATGGCGTCGCCGGCCGCCGTCGGGATCCACGCCAGGGGGCGGTCGGTGGTAGGCCGGATGCGTCCGGTGGCGGCGATGTCCTCTCCGGCGATGGCGTTGAGCAGGCTTGACTTGCCGCTCCCGGTGCCACCGCCCAGCGCCACCACCAGCGTGGCCCCGTGGTAGCCGCGCCTGCCCCGCAGGTGGCGCATCGCCTCGGCGGCGGCCACCACCGCCGGCTCGGCCACCACGCCCACCGCCGACCCGATGGTGAGGTCGACGGCGTCGAACAGCTCCTGGAGGTCACGCATCACCTGCCTCCTCCGCCAGCGCCCTCCGCACCGTGGCCACCGCCCGGTCGATGCCGTCGATCAGGGTCGGATCGACCCTATCGAGGCGGTCGAGGAAACGGCCTTTGTCGGTTTCGACGACGCCGGTCGCCAGCTCCGCCAGCAGGTTCGCCGCCTGGCTGGCGACCACATCGATGGGATTGGTGAAGCGGCGCCGCAGCCGCCATCCGGCGTCGACCTCACCACCGCGCCCCCGGTGCATCACCATGGCGGCAAGATCCGCTGTCGACATCCTCCGGTGCCACCAGCGCCGGGGACGGAGCCGGGCGGTCACCAGCTCCTCCACCGCGGCGGGCCAGTACCGCAGCCGCTCCCGGGCCTGCGCCGTGGCCTTGGCTCCGTGGCGCCACAGACCCACCCCGTTACCGGTGACGGCGGCCGCCCCGGCGGGATGGGCCGCCCACCGGGTGGCGGCGTCCTCGGCGGCGGCGCCGATGCGGTGGCTGAGCACCACCGCCAACCGGTCCGCCATCTCCTCCCAGGGGCGGTCGACGTCGTAGGTGAAGTGGCCCGGTCGGGCGAGTTCTTCGGCGGCGGTGAACGCCGGGGCGTAGGCGGCGTCGACGGCGCGGCGTAGCTCGTCGCTGGTGGCCCGCTGCTCGTTGAGGTCGGCCGAAACCCGTTGGGCCCGGTCGACCAGTGCGGCCACCCGCCCGGTGTCGACCTCGCCGGTGGTCCCGACCTGTCCGGCGAGCCGTGTGACCAGCTCCTCGGTGGCCTCCGGGGTAGCCAGGTCGGCGACGGTGACGAGGGGGACATCGATACCGGCCTCGGCGAGCCGTCGCCGCAGGTCGTCGACCACCACCTCGTCGGCGTCCTCGACCCGCAGCAGCACCACCCAGGTGGGGATGGCCAGGTCGGTGAGACGGGTGAGATGGTTCCAGCCGTCGGCATCGGCGTAGCGGGAAGGGGTGGTGACGAACAGGTGGAGGTCGGCCTCCTTGGCCAGCTCGCTGCCCGGCCCGGGGGGCAGGTCGACCAGGGTGACCGCATCGGTCGCCAGGCCCGGTTCCACCACCACATCGGCGCCGAGTGGGGAGCCTGAACCGTTCCCTGCTCGGGCAGCGATGACCCGAGGAACGGTGGTGGTCGGTCGGAGCGGGCCTATTTCGCAGTGATCGGCGCCGCTGAGGGCGTTCACCAGCGACGACTTGCCAACCCCGGTGAGCCCGGAGACGGCCACCAGCGGTGGGTCGGCGGGTCGCTGCAGGCGGGGCAGGGTGTGTGCCTCCAACCGCTCGATGACGTCGCGGGCCAAGGTGGCGACGGTTCCGTCGCGCTTGGCCACCGGCGCCAGCGCCGCGATCAGACCACCCAGATGGCCCCGCAGATCGTTGCTGGTGCGCATCGGGTGATTACACCACACCGCTGCCGGCGGGAACCTTCGCACGGCATCAACCCTCAACCAAACAGGTCGTCGGCTCCGTCGGGGAGTGGGACCCGGGCCACAAGCACCTCGAAGTCCTCATATGGGTAGGCGGCGACGGCGAGGTCGAGCGGCAACGAGAACCAGAAGCCGTCCGGGTCGACCTGCGTGCGGTGGGCGCGCAACGCCTCCCGGGCGATGGCCATGGTGTGGGCTACCGGCACCGCTATCAGATGTTTGCCGTGGTCGTATGCCGCGTCGGCAGTGTCGATCCAGTCGGCGAATGGCGAGACGAGGTCGTCGGCGACGGCCGCATCGTGCAGGGCGCGGACGCGGCGGACGGTGAACACCGGCGCCAGCAGCCGGTCGACCGCCCACGGCTCACCGGCGTCGGGGAACCGCTCGGCATCGGCGGCGGCATCGAAGGCGGCCAGACCGAGACGGTGGACGTAGAGGTGATCGGGATGGGGGTATCGCTCGTGCGAGTCGTACCCCAGCATCACGGCGGGTCGCACCCGACGGACCTCGGCCACCACCCGGCCCAGCACCTCGTCGAAGGTGGCGTTGGCCAGCGCCTCCGGGTTGGCGTTGTCCGGGGTGTCGGGCATCCCCGAGTCGCGGTATCCCAGCTCGATGACCTCGGAGTAGCCGATGATCGCCGCCGCCTCCGCCAGTTCCTTGGCCCGGTACTCGGCCAGGTTGTCGCGGACCTCGTCGCGGTGCATGGCCGGGTTGAGGATGTCGCCGGCCTCGCCCCCGGTGGCGGTGATGAGAACGCAGCGGATGCCCCTGGCTGCAGCGGCAGCTACCGTCGCTGCCCCCTTGGAGCTCTCGTCGTCGGGATGGGCGTGGATGGCGAGCAAGGTTGGCGAACCAGCCGGCATGGCACGGGAGTATGGCACCGGGCTGCACGCCCATCGGCCGCCACCAGGCCCCGCCGGCATCGGGAGAGGGAGGGGAAACTGAACCAGGGAGGGTGGCAGCGGAGCCGCCGGTCAAGCCGTGAGCGTCACCGCCGTTGACCCCTCTGCGCAGCCATCGAGGATGGGGCAGAAACGGCACCACGGACCGGCGTGGCGGTTGAGCTCGGTCTCGTCGTGGAGTGCTCGCCGGATGGTGGTGACCATCTCGGCGAT
>JACDBE010000199.1 GCA_013695075.1 Acidimicrobiia bacterium | reverse complement strand
TCTGCGAGATCTACACCGACGTCGACGGGGTGTTCTCCGCCGACCCCAGGGTGGTGGAAGGAGCCCGCCTGCTCGACGAGATCTCGTACGAGGAGATGCTGGAGCTGGCGGCTACCGGAGCGGGGGTGCTGATGAGCCGTGCCGTGGAGTTCGGTCGTCGCTACGGGGTCCCCATCCACGTCCGATCGTCGTTTCACGACCGTGTGGGAACATGGGTCAAGGAGGAGACGATGGAAGAGGCGATCGTGCGCGGGGTGTCCCACGACACCAGCGAGGCCAAGGTGACGGTTGCCGGGGTCGCCGACAAGCCGGGGATAGCCGCCGACCTGTTCGAGCCGTTGGCGGAGGCCGGGGTCAACGTGGACATGATCGTGCAGAACGTTTCCCGGGCGGGGGCGACCGACATCTCCTTCACGGTGCCCAAGGAACAGGCGGCGGCCGCCCGCGCCATCACCGAGACCACCGCGACTGCCATCGGCGCCGAGGGCGTTGACGTCGACGACGAGATCGGCCGGGTGTCGCTGGTCGGGGCTGGGATCAAGTCCGAGTTCGGCATCGCCAGCCGTATGTTCCGCATCCTCGCCGACCACGGCATCAACATCGAGATGATCTCCACGTCGCCGGTACGCATCTCCTGCGTGGTGAGGTCCGGCGACGCGGTGGAGGCGGTGCGGCACCTCCACGCCGCGTTCATCGCCCCGCTGAACACCGAGGGGCCAGTCAACGAGGGGCCCGTGACCGAGGGGCTGCCGCTGTGACCCGGGTGGCGGTGGTAGGCGCCACCGGCGCCGTGGGCACCACCATGGTTCAGGTCCTCGCCGAGCGGAGCTTCCCGGTGGCCGAGCTACGGCTGCTGGCCAGCGCCCGGTCGGCGGGGACGGCGGTCACCACCCCATGGGGCGAGGTCACGGTGGAGGAACTCGACGGCGCCGATCCCGCCGGTATCGACATCGCCCTCTTCTCTGCCGGCGCCACCCGGTCCCGGGAGCATGCTCCCCGCTTCGCCGCCGCCGGGGCGGTGGTGGTGGACAACTCGTCGGCGTTCCGAATGATTCCCGACGTCCCGCTGGTAGTGGCCGGGGTCAACGACGGCGCCGTTGCCACCCATCAGGGCATCATCGCCAACCCCAACTGCACCACGATGGTGCTGATGATGGCGGTGGCTCCGTTGCACCGAGCAGCCCGGCTGCGCCGCCTGGTGGCCACCACCTACCAGTCGGTCTCCGGTGCCGGCAAAACGGGGATGGACGTGCTCGCCGACGAGATCGGGCTGCTCTCCGCCGACCCGGCGGCGTTGGCGGCGGGAGGCTGGGTCGACCCGGGGGGGTCGCTCTATCCCCGCCCCATCGGTTTCAACGTGATCCCTCACGCCGGCCCCTTCACCGAGGCGGGTTACACCGAGGAGGAGTGGAAGCTGGTCAACGAGACCCGCAAGATCCTCAACGATGGGGACATCGCGGTGGAGCCCACCTGCGTCCGGGTACCGGTGATGGTCGGCCACGGCATCTCGGCCACCATGGAGTTCGCCGCACCGCTCGACGGCGACGAGGCGCGCCAGCACCTGGCAACGGCACCGGGGATCGCCCTGTGGAGCGACGACAAGGTGCCCACCCCACTCGATTGCGCCGGCCGCGACGAGGTGCTGGTGGGGAGGGTGCGGGGGACCCTGGGAGGTGGCGGAGGCATCTCGCTGTGGGCGGTGGGTGACAACCTGCGCAAGGGCGCCGCCCTCAACGCCGTCCAGCTCGCCGAGCTACTCGTCTGAGTACTTCGGCTCGGAAACACATGCGTGCTTCCGAGCCGAGCTGCGCCTCACCCGGTGGCTCGGCTCCGACCTTGACGAGGGGCCTCCGGCCGCCCTTCTTGTGCGGGCGGTCCGGCACAGCCGCACCGCCCGAACCGAGGGGCCGGGACAAAGCCCGCCCCTCGGGCACCCCCACACCAAATCTCCGCGGCTGGGGCTGGGGCCGGTGCGCAGCGGCCCGGTTGGCGTACGCTGGGCACCGAACCGACGCCACCGGAACAGACCATGGACACCTCCGCCGACATCGTCATCGACGAACCCATCGACCGGGTTTTCGGCTACATCACCGACGTCACCAGAATGCCCACCTGGGTGACCGGGGTCACCGGAGCTCGCATGGTGAGCGACCGGATGGGTGAGGGAGCCAGGTTCGTGGTCGATTACCAACCGGGGTGGCGGGAGACCGAACTGGAGGTGGTGGTGGAGGAGTACCAGCCCCCGGTCCTGTTTGCCACCACGACGGCGCGGGGCCCGTTCGCCTTCTCGGGACGCATCGAGCTGGAACAGACCGATACCGGCACCAGGGTGACCAGCGTCATCCAGGCCGATCCGGACAGCCTGTCCACCAAGGTGGCCAATCTGATGATCGGTGGGTACATCCGGCGCAGCATGGTGCGCCGGCTGGCCGGCGAGCTGGCCGCCCTCGGTGCGGCCATAGCCTCCGATCCGGGCGTGCGCCGCTGACGCAACCGCCCCTCCATGCACGGAGCCCGGCGGGCAGGTGCCGCCGGGCTCTGAGCCGGGTCGGGACGGCCGGATTTGAACCGGCGACCTCATCGTCCCGAACGATGCGCGCTGCCAAACTGCGCCACGTCCCGTAGCGGGAAGTGTACTCGGCTGCTATCCGTGCCCGACTCGACTGACCGCCGCCTTCTCAGCCTCCGGCCACCGGCTCGGCGGGAACGATGCCGGCGCTCCCGTCGCCGCGTCCGTCATCACCTGCTCCAGCGATGGGCCGCTCCAGGGCGGTGGTGATGGCGGAACGGATTTGCCGGGCGGTGAACGGCTTGGCAACCCACCCGTCGGCGGCGGCCCGGCGCGCCAACCAGGCGTCGGCGGACCGGTCGAGCAGCATCACCACCGCCGGCGCCGCCCTGCCCGTCCGGCCGGCGTAGGCCCTGACGTGGCGGGTGATCGCCATCCCCCCCATGGAACCGACCTGCAGGTCGGCGACGACGACATCCACATCGAATTCGTATGCGGTGGCGGCCGCCGACGATGGATCGGTGGTATCGAGTAGTTCGTAGCCGGGACCGCTCAGCGTGGCCCGGGCGTCGTTGAGCACCCAGGGCACATCGGCGACGAGGAGGACCCGAACCATGAGCGGGCAGGCTAGCCGTCGGCCGGGTGGCGGCCGGGTGGCGGATCGTGCCCGGTCACGCCGTACCATCGGCCTACATGCACCGGCTCCGCCTCCTCCTGGTGATCGTCGCCGCCGCCCTCCCGATGGCGGCCCCGGCGCTCAGTGCCGAACCGGCACCGGCGGGGGGTGGGGCGGTGGTGATCGCCGAAGTGGGCGGTCCGCTGGAGCAGCACGCCATCGACTTTCTCGCCGGAGCCGTGGCTACCGAGGAGGCGGGGCTGGTGGTGCTGCAGATCGACAACCCCGGTGTCGCCTCGGGTGACCCGCAGGTGCTGTTCGACGCCGTCGCCGCCGCCACCGTGCCGGTGGTCGCCTGGGTGGGGCCGTCGGGGGCCACCGCCTACGGCGGGGTGGCCCAGCTGCTCGCCTTGGTCGATCACGCCGGGGCCGCCCCCGGCGCCTCCATCGGTTTCGCCGGCCAGACCGTTGCCGGCGACCCGCTCCCCCCGGGGGAAACGGTGGTGGAGGTCACCGATGTCCCCGTCGCCGGGCTCATCGACACGGTGGTGCCCACCATCGGCCAGTACATCGCCTCGCTGGAGGGGATGACCTTCGCCACCGCCGCCGGGCCGGTCACCCTGGACGTGGCGGAAACCGCAACGGCGCCGGACGGCACCGAGACCGTGATGGCCTCGTCGGAGGTGCGCTTCATCCAGCCCGGGCTCTTCACCCGGTTCCTCCGCCTGGCTGTCCGCCCCGAGGCGACGTTCTTCTTCCTGGTGGCAGGTCTGGCGGCGGCCGGTTTCGAGCTGTATGCCGCCGGTGTCGGCATCACCGCCGCCGTGGCCTCGACGTGCCTGCTCCTCGCCGGGTTCGGGG
>JACDBE010000179.1 GCA_013695075.1 Acidimicrobiia bacterium | reverse complement strand
CCCATGGGGCCGTTCCAGAACACGCTCCGTGCCGGCGCCACCGCGGCGGCGAAGTCCTCGATGCTGGCCGGGCCGATGTCGAGACCCATCCGGCTGGGCTCGATGGCGTCCACCGCCACCACTTGGTGGTCGGCGTCCTCGGCGAAGCGATCGGCCACCACCACGTCGGTGGGCAGCACGATGCGGTCGCCGTACTCGGCCAGCAGGTCGCTGACCTCGCCCACCCGATCCTGGTCGAGCAACGAGTCGCCAACGTCGACCCCCTTGGCCGCCAGCAGGGTGAAGCACATCCCGCCGCCGATGACCATGCGATCGACTCGGGGCAGCAGGTGGCGCATCACCCCCAGCTTGTCGGCAACCTTGGCCCCGCCGAGCACCACCACGTACGGCCGCGCCGGGTCCTCGAGCAACCGGGAGAGCGCCGCCACCTCGGCGGCCAGCAGGGGCCCCGCCGCCGACGGCATCAGCTCGGCCACACCCACCGTGGAGGCATGGGCCCGATGCGCCGACCCGAAGGCGTCGAGCACGAACCCGTCGGCCAGTTCCGCCAGACCCCGAGCCAGCTCAGGGTCATTGCTGGTCTCGCCCGGCTCGAAGCGGGTGTTCTCCAGCACGGCGACGGTGTCGGCGGGGACGGCGGCGACGGCGGCGGTGACCTCGGTCCCGGCGACCCCGTCGATCTGGGCGACGGGGAAACCGCCAAGCTCCCCGAGACGAGCGGTCACCGGGGCCATGGAGAACGCCGGGTCACGGCCCTCGGGCCGCCCCAGGTGCGAGCACACCACCACCCGCCCACCCGCCCGGCGGATCTGATCGATCACCGGGATCGAGGAGGCGATGCGATGGTCGTCGGCGACGGCGCCATCCCCCAGGGGGACGTTGAGGTCGGCCCTGACCAGGATGGTCCTACCCTCGATGTCGAGGCTGTCCAGCCCGGGGAGGTCCACCTCAGCCGAGCTTGGCGACGAGGTCGGCGAGACGGTTGGAGTAGC
This sequence comes from Acidimicrobiia bacterium, assembly GCA_013695075.1. Lineage (GTDB taxonomy): Bacteria > Actinomycetota > Acidimicrobiia > Spongiisociales > UBA5794 > JACDBE01. The sequence continues at coordinate 1,778 of JACDBE010000179.1, read as the reverse complement.
CCCACTCGTTGTCGTACCAACCAAACACCTTGACCATGTTGCCGCTGGCGACGGTGAAGCCGGCGTCGAACACCACCGAGTGCGGGTCGCCGACGATGTCGGTGGACACGATGGGCTCCTCGGTGTAGCGCACGATCCCCTTCAGGGGACCGTCGGCGGCTGCGGCGTATGCGGCATTGACCTCCTCGGCCGTCACCTCACGTCCCAGCTCGGCCACCAGGTCGGTGATCGACCCGTCCGGCACCGGCACCCGCAGCGCCCGGGCTTCCAACCTGCCATCGAGGTGGGGCAGCACCTGACCCACCGCCTTGCCGGCACCGGTGGAGGTGGGGATGATGTTGATGGCGGCTCCCCGGGCGCGGCGCAGATCTTTGTGGACCACGTCCAGGATCACCTGGTCGTTGGTGTAGGCGTGCACCGTGGTGAACATGCCCCGCTCCACCCCGAAGGCGTCGTCGAGGATCTTGACCATGGGAGCGATGCAGTTGGTGGTGCACGAGGCGTTGGAGATGATCTTGTGCTTGCCGGTGTCCAGTTCGTGGTCGTTGACCCCCAGCACCACCGCCAGGTCGGCGTCGTCGACTGGGGCGCTGATCACCACCCACTTGGCCCCGGCATCCAGGTGCTTGGAGGCGGCGGCGTGGTTGTTGAACACCCCGGTGGATTCGATGACCACGTCGACATCGAGGTCACCCCACGGCAGGGCGGCCGGGTCGCGTTCGGCGAACACCTTGAAGCGGTCCCCGTCGACCTCGAGGTCGTCGTCGACCACCGCTACCGAGCCGGGAAAGCGGCCCAACACCGAGTCGTACTTGAGGAGGTGGGCGTTGACGGCGGGGCTGGTGAGATCGTTGATGGCGACGATGTCGACATCGCCCCGATCCTTGACGGCGCGAAAGAAGTTGCGGCCGATGCGGCCGAAGCCGTTGATGGCAACCTTCATGGTTCGATGTTTCCTCACGGGTTGGCGGTTGGTGGTCAGTCTGCCAGCTTGGCCAGTGCCCGGCCCAACCGGACCGGGTCGTGCTGCGGCCAGTCGGCCTCCGGGTCGGTGAGATCGGCGAACAACACGTCGACCCCGTAGGTGGCGAGCACGTCGGGATCGACCCGCACCGGGTCGAGCGGTGGCGGGGCGGCTACCGGTCCCGCCTCGGCGACTACGGCGGAGGGTGGTCGTATCCCTCCCAGGGCGATGAGGGCATCGAGGTGGTCGGCGCCGTCCATCCCGATGGTCTCCTCCTGCTGGGTGATCAGGTTGGCCACGGCCACCAGCCGCCCGGCGGAGCGGTTGATGGCGTCGGCGATGCCATCAACCGCCAGCGTGGCGATGACCGAGGTGTACAGGCTGCCGGGCCCCACCACGATCTGGTCGGCGGCCAGCAGGACGTCGACGGCGCGCGGCGAGGCGGTGACGCCGTCCGGTAGTAGCCGCAGCGAGCTCACCTTGCCCCTGGTGGTGGCCACCGCCACCTGTCCCGTCACCACCGCCCCATCGATGACAGCCTCGATGCCCAGCCGCTCGCCAGCCGCGGGGACCACCGAACCGATGGTCCCCAGCAGCCGCTCGGACTCGGCCAGCGCCGCCTCGAAGCCCCCCTCGGTGTCGGCCAGGGCGGCGATGATCAGGTTGCCCAGCGAGTGCCCCTCGACATCGGCTCCCTCGAAGCGGTATTCGAACAGGCTGCGCCAATGCGACTCCTCGGGGGTCAGCGCCAGCAGGCAGCGGCGGATGTCGCCCGGTGGCGGTATGTCAAGAGCAGGCGCCAGCCGACCCGACG
>JACDBE010000173.1 GCA_013695075.1 Acidimicrobiia bacterium | reverse complement strand
AGTTCAAGGAGTTCGCCATGGGCGGCAATCTCATCGAGATTGCCGTCGCCCTGATCCTGGCCCTGGCCTTCGCCGCCGTTATCAATGCCCTGGTCACGTTCCTCATCATGCCGATCATCGGGATCATCTTCGGTCAACCGACTTTCGATTCCCTGACCGTGACGATCAACGACTCGATCATCTTCTACGGCTCATTCCTGACCGCAGTGATGACCTTCCTGCTCACCGCCCTGGCCCTGTTCCTGTTCGTGGTGAAGCCATACCAGGAATACCGGGCTCGGTACGGTTTCGTGGACGAGCCGGTGGTCGAGGCCGACACCGAGGAGGTCGTCCTGCTGCGCGAGATCCGCGACTCGCTGCGCATCGTGCCGCCGACGTCCCGATGATCCGTTGGGGGGCGCCCGATGGCGCCCCCCACGGGCGTCAGGACCAGGCAGGACCGCCTGGTCCCGCGGCGTATGCTCCCGGGATGATCCCCATGCGCGTTGTCGAGACCATGCGCGACGGGTTCGACGAGCCCGTCGTCGAGCTGTGGCGTGACGACGAGTTCATCGGCATGGTGTTCTGGGACGAGGACACCGCCGTGGTGCAGATCTACGGCGACGACGACGGCGACGTCAAAGATCTCGACGTGCGCGAGCTGCTGCGGGTGCTCGACGTCGCCGAGTCGATCGTCTCGCCGTACGCCATGTCCGATCCCGGCAGCGTGGCTGCTGCCGGCGAACCCGGCGACGGTTGGCAGGACGAGGACCCGGCGACCCTGGCGCTGGCAGAGGGGTTCGATCATCGGGCCAGGCATCGCAGCGACGATGGGGAGGGGTTCTTCTCCACCGAGGACGCCGAGGCCCTCATCCGTCGCTGCGACGAGCTCGACCTGGCCGTCGTCGAGATGGAAGCCTTCGAGCTCGGCGACGACCAACTCACCGCCCTCGCCGGCCAGACGCTCCACATCGAGCTCGACGGGTCCACCCCGTGGAACGTGTTTCGCCCCACCGCCAACGCCCGCGCCACGGACACCCTGCTCGACTGGGATCCCGACCCCACGACGGTGGTCGCATTCGTCATAGCCCTCCCCAGCGGCGAAACCTTCGTCGCCTGACGGACACGTCCTATCCCGATCCCATTCCCCCTCCCTCTCCTCGGGGAGGGGTGGCTGCGGAGCAGCCGGGAAGGGGGCGTTAGCGAGCGGCGACCCAGTATCCCTCCCCGCTTCGCTCGGCATACCTCCCAAAGGGAGGGAAACAGACGAGGGAGGGGAGAAAGCGGAGAGGGTGAAGCGTCGGCTCAGCGGGGGGAGGTCGAGAACGGGTCGGGGCGGCGGATGTCGGGGAGCGAACCCCGCCTGGGCGGGACGATGGGGTCGCCGGGGGGGTGACCGGTCATCCGGGTCTCGAACTCGCCGAGGATCCGGCGTAGTCGATCGACCTGGCCTCGCAGCCGGTCGTTGTCGGACTGGAGGGCGAGGATGCGCCGCACGCCTTCGAGGTTGACCCCGTCTGCGGTGAGCTGGTGGATGAGTCGCAGCCGCTGTAGGTCCGCCTCGGAGTAGCGCCGGGTTCCGCCCGGGGTCCGATAGGGGGCGATCAGACCCCTGCGTTCGTAGATACGCAGCGTCTGCGGATGGACCCCGGCCAGCTCGGCTGCCACCGAGATGATGTACACCGCCGATCCTTGGCCGATCATGACATCCCCAGGTGGGCCCGTGGGTTGGCTGCGGGATCGAGCGCCCCGAACTCCTCCAGCTTGGCCCGCTGCTCATCGCTGAGCGCCGCCGGCACAGTGACCTCGACGGTGACCATCAGGTCACCGGTGGATTTGGCGCTGGCCACCCCCCGCCCACTGACACGGAAGGTCTTCCCGGTGGCGGTCCCCGCCGGAACCTTGAGCTTCACCGGATCGCCCAGGGTGGGGACGGTGATGGTGGCCCCCAACGCCGCCTCGACGAAGGTGATCGGGACGGTCAGCGTCAGGTTGGCGCCCTTGCGCCCGAACACCGGATGCGACCCCACCCGCACCGTGACGTACAGATCACCAGGAGAGGCGCCGTTCATCCCTGGCGCTCCCTTGCCCCGCACCCGGATGCGAGAACCATCCTCGATGCCGTGCGGGATCTTCACCTTGACCCGGGCACCGTTGACCGACAGCTCCTTGGTGACCCCGGCGATGGCTTCGTGGAAGGTGAGCGCCATCTCGGCGGAGATGTGGGCCCCGCGCCGCGGTGTGCTGCGCACCCCACCGCCGCCGGCTCTGCCGAACAGGTCCCCGAACCCACTGCCGAACAGGTCGAAGGGGGCTCCGCCCTCCCCGAACAGGTCCTCCACCCTGACGTACTGGTGGCCACCGCCGGGGGTGCCGACGAACTGGCCCATCTGGCGGGCGTGGTCGTACTCCTTGCGCTGGTCGGTGTCACCGAGCACGTCGTAGGCTTCGTTGGCCTGCTTGAACCTGGTCTCGGCGGCGGCATCACCCGGGTTCTTGTCCGGGTGATACTGCTGGGCGAGCTTGCGATAGGCCTTCTTGATGTCCTTGTCGGAGGCTTCCTTGGATACACCGAGCACGGCGTAATAGTCCGTCTCCAGCCATTCCTTGCGCATGGTGTCAGTCCTGGTGCCCAACGGTCACCAACGTCGGTCGGATGACCCGGCCCCGCAGGGTGTAGCCACGGCGGAGGTCGGCGGTGACCACCAGGTCGCCGTCTCCGCCACCGGCCACCGCCTCGTGCACCGCCGGATCGAACGGTTCGCCGGTCGACGGGATCCGCTCCAAGCCCTCACGACCCAGGGTGACCATCAGCTGGTCGTGGGTGCTGCGCAGCCCGTCCATGATGCGATGCTCCCCGCGAGTCTGCGGCTCGTAGGCCAGCGCCGCCTCGAAGGCATCGAGGGAGGGCAGCAACGCCTCGACGATGCGGGACGCGGCGCGCCCCACCGTCTCGGCCTGGTCGCGCTCCACCCGCCGCCGGTAGTTCTCGAAGTCGGCGGCGACCCGCTGCAACGTCTCCAGGTACTCGTCGGCCTCGGCGCGGGCCTCGCCCAGATGGGTGAGCAGCAAGGAGCGCGCCTCGTCGGGATCGTCGGGCAGGATCAGACCGAGGTCGGCGGGTTGCAGCCTGCCCGGTTCGATGACCTCCCCTTCGACGATCTCGCCCTCGACATCGACCTCGGCGGTGCCGACGAGATCGTGCTCGGTGGAGTCGCCGGAGGAGGTGGCCTCCGCCGCGGAGGCCACCTTCCCGTTGTCACTCATGTCCCCTCGTCCTCGCCGTCGTCGACGATCTCGGCCTCGACCACGTCGTCACCGTCGGTGCTGGCCGTCTCGCCGCCCTCGGCCTCGGGGGTCGGCGTCTGCGATGCCTCGTAGATCTTCTGCCCGAGCACCTGCGCCGAGGTGTACAGCTCGTCGGTCGCCCTACGCACGTCCTCCGAGGACGACTCCTCGGTGAGCAGCTTGCGCAGCGCCGTCACCTTGTCCTCGATGGAGGTGCGCTCCTCGTCGGACAGCTTGTCGGCATGCTCCTTGAGCTGCTTCTCCACCGAGTAGGCAGCGTGGTCGGCCTGGTTGCGCGTCTCCACCTGCTCCCGCCTGGTGGCGTCCTCGTTGGCGTGCGCCTCGGCGGACTTCACCATGTCGTCGATGTCCTCCTGGGAGAGGGCGGTGCCACCGGTGATGGTGACCTGCTGGGTGCGCCCGGTACCCAGGTCCTTGGCGGAGACGTTGACGATGCCGTTGGCGTCGATATCGAAGGTGACCTCGATCTGGGGCACCCCACGGGGAGCCATCGGGATCCCGGTCAGGGTGAAGCGACCCAGCGACTTGTTGTCGGCCGCCATCGTCCGTTCGCCCTGGAGCACATGGATGGGCACCTCGGTCATGTTGTCGGCGGCGGTCGTGAAGATCTCGCTGCGCCGGGTGGGGATGGTGGTGTTGCGATCGATCATCTTGGTGAGCACCGCACCCTCGGTCTCCACGCCCAGGGTCAGTGGGGTCACGTCGAGCAGCAGGATCCCCGACACGTCACCCTTGAGCACGCCCGCCTGGATGGCCGCGCCCAGCGCCACCACCTCGTCGGGATTCACGCCCTTGTGCGGCTCCTTGCCGGCGAGCTGGGTCACCAGCTTCTGCACGGCCGGCATGCGGGTGGACCCACCGACGAGGATGACGTGGTCGATCTTGTCGACGGTGACCCCGGCGTCCTTGATCGCCTGCTCGAAGGGGCTGCGGGTGCGGGTGACCAGGTCCTCGGTCATCTGCTCGAACTCGGCCCTGGTCAGCTTGCGCAGCAGGTGGATGGGGCCATCGGCGGTGGCGGTGATGAAGGGCAGGTTGATCTCGGTCTCCTGGACGGAGGACAGCTCCACCTTGGCCTTCTCCGCAGATTCCCGCAGGCGGGTGACCGCCATGGGGTCCTTGGCCAGGTCGACACCGTGCTCGTTCTTGAAGCCGGTCACCAGCCAGTCGATGATCCGCTGATCCCAGTCGTCACCACCCAGGTTGGTGTCGCCATGGGTGGACTTGACCTCGAAAACCCCCTCGCCGATCTCCAGCACCGACACGTCGAAGGTGCCTCCGCCGAGGTCGAAGACGAGGATGAGCTGATCGTTGTGCTTGTCCATGCCGTAGGCCAGCGATGCCGCCGTCGGCTCGTTGACGATGCGCAGCACCTCGAGCCCGGCGATCTGTCCGGCTTCCTTGGTGGCCTGGCGCTGGGCGTCGCCGAAGTAGGCGGGCACCGTGATGACGGCCTGGGTGACGGTCTCACCGAGGAACGCCTCGGCATCACGCTTCAGCTTCATCAAGATGCGCGCCGAGATCTCCTGGGCCGTGTACGTCTTGCCGTCCACCTCGATGGTCCAGTCGGTGCCCATCTGCCGCTTGACGGAACGTACGGTGCGTTCGGGGTTGGTGATGGCCTGGCGCTTCGCCTGGTCGCCGACGAGCACCTCGCCGTTCTTGGCGAAGGCCACCACCGACGGTGTCGTCCGGTTGCCCTCGGCGTTGTTGACCACTCGGGGCTCGCCACCCTCGAGGATGGACAGCACCGAGTTGGTGGTGCCGAGGTCGATGCCTACTGCTCGTGCCATGAAAGAAGGCTCCTTGGTGATCTCTGAGTAGCTACGGAGTCTATAACCTGAGTCCACCATTGTCATATTCCCGGTTTCGAAGAGATGTTACCGGGGACGCGCCGAGCCCCGCCGGCGTGGGGGGCCGGCGGGGCTCTGGTTTCGGCAGATCGCGTCAGGCGGCGGCGAGGCGCCGCAGAGGAGCAGTGAGCCCGGGTGCGCAGGGTGTCGGATCCGGCGGCGTTGATCAGGTCGATGCTGCGGGAGGCGACATCGGCAACCGTGCTCCACGCGGTCGGCGCCGCCGGAACGCTCCCCCACTCGGAGAGGGCGTCCAGCGACAGGATCCGCTGCTCGTGGGTGGCCTCGGTGCGGGCCATGCGGCTGCTCTCCACGGCATCGACGGCCTGGGCGGCCACCTGCGAGGCGAGGCCCCCCGGGGGGCGACGTCAGCCACGGCGCGCACGATGGTGCCGGCGATGACCCCGTCGATCTGAAACTGGTAGCGGGCCCGCACCAGGTAGGTGAACGGCATGGGCTCGCTGCTGACGTCGTCGACCGTACTTCGCATCGTCGTGTCTCCGTGTTGGCTGGTTCCTGACGACAAGAGCGCCCGTATACGATTCAGATACCAGGTTTCTGCGGCTCAGCACGCCGGTCCGATTTCCTCCAGGGTGCGGCGCAGCGGCGGAGCGCCGCCCGGTCCTTGTCCCGACCCCCAGCTTCCGTCCCAAACCGCACCCGGCGATAGTGCAGCACTCCGAGCTCGGCGATCAGGTGCCCGCTGCGCATGCTGCGATGACACATGTGTGCGCGGGGTCAATGGCTGAGGCGGACGGGGCGGCCCTCCCAGTTCTCGATGCGATGGGCGGCCTCGTCGAGCAGGCGGTGGGACAGGTCTGCCAGTGCCCGAGCGGCGGCGACCTCATGGCCCACCGCCGGCAGGTCGGGGTCTGTGGGGTTGCGCCGGGCTCGGCCCCAGCCGTTCAGTTCGTCGGGGGCCCCGGTCAGCACGGCGTCGGCACGGGTCTTGTCGTCCGACTCGCTGAAGGTAATCGTGATCGTCCAGTCGGCTTCCTCGCTCATGTCAGGCTCCTCTCTGCGGGTGGTCCTCGATAGTGCGCCAGGAGTCGCCATCGTGCAAGCGACGGATCGCCCGCGGCGCGACCCTGCCTCGTCCCGCGGCGACACTCGGACGCCACCCGCCTCGCCGGGGACGGCTCAGGAGAAAGCGGCGGTCACCTCGGCAAAGGCGGTCACGTCCTCGGGGGTGGTGATCGCAGCAACCGGGATAATCAGGTGCTGCACCCCGGCTTCGGACAGCAGTCGAAAGCGGCCGATGAGGTCCTCGGGGATGCCAGCACCGAGCCTCACCGCGGCCTGCTCGGCCGACTCGTTCCGACTCCGGGCGGCGGACAGCCGGTCGGCCAGGGTGGAGCGATCGGGGGCGGCGAAGGCGGTCGACAGATGGGTCACCTCGATCTCGGCTCGGTCCCGCCCGACGGCGGCGCAGTGCCGGTCCAGGGCGGTCAGCTTGGCGGCCACCGCTTCCGGGTCGCCGCGCAGGTTGCACAGGTCGGCGTGGCGGGCGACCAGCCGCAGCGTGGTGCGCTCCCCACACCCGCCGATCAGGATGGGCAGCCGCGGCTGGATCGGGCGTGGATACGCCATCGCTTCGGGAACCGAGATGGTGCGGCCCTGGAACGACGGCGACCCGGGCCCCCACATCGCCCGGAGCACCTCAACGGTGTCCTCCAGCATGGCGTACCGCTCGGCCACCGGCGGGAACCGATACCCGTAGGCCGCCGCTTCCTGCTGGAACCAGCCGATGCCCAGCCCGCACACCGCCCGCCCTCCGCAGAGCACGTCGAGCGTGGCGAACGCCTTGCCCAGCATCGCCGGGTGGCGGTTGACCACGCTGGCCACCAGCGTCCCCAAAGTGACCCGCTCGGTGACCGCTGCCAGGAAGGCGAGGGTGGTGGTAGGCTCCAACATGTCGTCCCAGGCCCTCCCCACCTGCGGGATCTGGCGGAAGTGGTCCATCACCCACACGCTGGAGAACCCGGCCCGTTCGGCGGCGACGGCGAGCCCGGTCACGTTGCGGGCAATGGCGGGGGCGCCGCCGGGAAACGACGACAGCTGCAACCCGAAGCGCAGACCGAGCGGTTGATGGCGCTGCCGGGCGGTGGCAACCGGGGCGTCGAGCAGCGCCGGTGCCACCACAGCCACCGCCGTCGAATCGTCGTCGATGACGTGGACGGCTGCGAATCCCTCCGCATCCAGACCGGGGGCGACCTGGCGAAACCGGCGCAACTGGGCGTCGATCACCCGCTGTTTCAAGGGCCGCTCCCGGGCGGCATTGCGCTCCTTGGCGGCGGCCGGCCCTAGCGGGAACACCACGGCGTGGCACGGCAATCCGTGTCGAGCGGCCACCTCCCGGTACCGGGCGCGGCGATCGTCATCGAGCCCGATGGTGTCGATCACGGTGAGCAGCCGCCGGCCCAGCCGCATGTCGACGATCTGATCGAGCAGGGCAAAGGCATCGGTGCCGGCCGCCTGGTCGTCCTCACCCACCCCCACCACCGCCCGCAACCTGTCAGAGGAGACGATCTGGTTGGCGGTGAAGGTGCCCTCCGCCCAGGTGGTCTTGCCCGACCCCGACGCACCTACCAGCACCACCAGACACGACGCGGGCAGACGGAGGGGCATCGCCACACGCTACCGAGCGCTGAGCCGATCGACCCATCGACAGGGAGCCACCCGCTGGTACCTTGCCGATCGCCCGATGGGGCCCCTGCCGGGGGACAGTGCGGGGAAGGTGCGCCGCTCCGCCTTCAGGATGGTGGAGCACCCTTCCTCACAGGGCGCGGGGCAGTGCCCCGCACAGGTTTCCGACGGCGGGGGTCCCGTCGGCGCCCAACTCCTGCCCACGACAGCCGACCCGGGTCGCTATCTCCGATCGAGATCCTCGCCGCTCCACAAGCCCGGCTGTATCGAGGTGGTGAACCCTCCCTCGGCGTTGCGCCCCGGCCGATCGAGTTCCTCGCCGCTCCAGAAGCCCGGTTGCGGCGAGGTGGTGAACCCCCCCTTGGCGTAGCGCTCCAGCCGGTCTTTCCCGTCGTCGGATCCGAGCACGATGGCATCGAAGAAGATGCCCGGACCGGCAGCGCGCAGCGCCCGGTGGCCGTCGTCACCACGGGGCGGCAGGGCGGTGGTCAGCAGCACCAAGGGTACGGTGCCGGCAGCACCACCGATGGCCGCCGCCCGTCCCAAGGCACGCCACACCGCGTCGTGGCGGAGCAGACCTCCCCGGTGGGTGGTGTGCGGCCCGGCCACCTCGAAGTACCACGGCTCGCAGTCCTCATCCTCCGCCACCAGCGACACCGCCACCCCGGTGCCGGCGATGCGCCGGTTGCGTCCGGTGACGGTGAACCCGGCTGCGGCCAGGGCATCGCCGGCAACGCCGACGGCGGTTCCCTCGGGCTGGGGAGCCCGGTCGCCCCGCGGCTGGGCGACCGGCAGGGCGCCGACGCGCTGCCGCGCCAACTCGACGTAACCGGCGTCGAGGTCATAGCCGACGTAGCGCCGGCCCAACGCCGCGGCGGCCATCAGGGTCGATCCGCTGCCCATGAAAGGGTCGAGCACCAGGTCACCGGCGAAGGTGTACAACCGGATGAGCTGTTCGGGCAGCTCCACCGGGAAGGGAGCCGGATGGCCCACCTGGCGGGCGCTCTCCGCCGGAATCGACCATACGTCGAGGGTCAGGGTGGTGAAGTCCTCGGTCATCATGGTGCTCTCGTGGGGCAACCCGGCAGCGGCACGTTCCTTGATCGAACGGGCCCGGTCGAACCGACCCTTGCTGGCCACGATCACCCGCTCGGTGATGTCCCGCAGTACCGGGTTGGCGGCGCTGCGGAACGATCCCCAGGCACACGACCCGACGGCGCCGGCGCCCTTCTGCCAGATGAGCTCGCCGCGCAGCAGGAACCCGAGGTCGTGCCCCAGGATCCGGATGACGTCCGACGACAGGCTCCGGTACGGCTTGCGTCCCAGGTTGGCCACGTTGACGGCGATGCGTCCGCCCGGTTCGAGGGTGCGCCAGCACTCGGCGAAGACGTCGGTGAGCAGCTCCAGGTACTCCAGATACGACGCCGGCACCCCGTCGCGCTCCAGCTCCTCCTCGTACTGCTTGCCGGCGAAGTAGGGCGGCGAGGTGACCACCAGCGCCACCGATCCGTCGGCGACGGCGTCCATGTGGCGGGCGTCGCCGTGGAGGAAGGGCTCGGCCACCGGCTCTGGGGGAAGCACGGTGTCGTCCGGCGACAGCAGCGGAGCCTGGAAACGCCGGTAGAACCCAGTGGCGTCGTGGGTCTCGCGGCCGGCGACACCGAAGTTGGAGGTCGAGGTCCGGCGCCGCTCCCGCATGGCGCGCATCCTACGACCGGCGCCGCAGGATCCGGCGTACCCTGGGCGCCATGGACCAACAACTCACGAACCTGGCCCGCAGCGCCATGCCGTTCGCCGAAGTCCTCGGCATCGACATCGTGTCGGCCGACCTAACGGCGGTGGTAGGGATCGTGGCCTGGGAGCCACAGCGGTGCACCGTGGGCGGGGTGCTCCACGGCGGCTACCTGATGGCGGTGGCCGACAGCGTCGGCGCCCTGTGTGCCTCCCTCCACCTCCCCGAGGGGGCGACCACCGGGACCATCGAGTCCAAGACCAACTTCCTGCGGCCCTGCATCGGCGGCTCGCTCACCGTCACCAGTACCCCGGTGCACGCGGGGCGGACCACGATCGTGGTGCAGACCGACGTCACCACTGGGCAGGACAAGCTGGTCACCCGCACCACCCAGACCCAAACCATCGCCCGCTCGGTGCCGTAATGGCCACCGAGGACGTGGTTCCGGGCGCTCGGCACCCCTCCCCCACACATGGAGAGGAAAAGGAAGCGGGAGGGAATAGGCCCGGGGGTGGTGACGTCAGCGGCCGAGGCGGTCGAGGAGCCGGTACCAGCGGGCCGCCACCGGGAGGAACCAGGGCTCGCCTCGGTAGTAGGGGCGGGTGGGGTGGGGGATCTCCTGGTAGGGGCTGCGGTCCAGCTTGCCGGTAACCAGCCGCCCCAGCTCGGTGCCCACCAGGGTGGCGATGCCCACTCCGTGCCCGCTGTAGCCAAGGGCGTACCACACCCCGTCGATACGGCCGATGTGGGGCATCAGATCGAAGGTGACCCCCAGCCTCCCGGTCCACGAATGGGTGATCGGGGTGATCGCCATCTCGGGAAAGACCTCGGTAATGACCCTGCCCAGGATGCCGGCGCTCTCGCGCAGGTCGAGATCGGTGGACAGGTTGTTGCGCCCGCCCATCAGGATCCGGTCGTCCGGGGTGCGGCGGAAGTAGTTGAGGAACCGCCGCGCCGTCCACATCATGCGGTTGCCGGGGATGAGTCGCTCCGCCTGATCGGCGGGGAGTGGCTCGGTGGCCACGATGTAGCTTCCGATGGGGATCACCCGGCGCCGCAGCGGCTTGAACGGCTGGTCGCCGGTATATCCGTTGGTGGCCAGGATCACCGCACCGGCGTCGATCTTGCCCCGGTCGGTGAGCACGGTGTAGCCCGCGGTGTGACGGGCCACCTGGAGGGCGGCGGTGTGCTCCATGAGCTGCGCCCCGGCCGCCTCCGCCACCCGGGCCAGCCCGTCCACATAGCGCGCCGGGTGCAGCCCGGCACCCACCGTATCCACCAGGGCACAGTGGAACCGGGGGCTGTCGATGACCTCGCCGACCCGGTCGGGACCGAGCACGGTGCAGGCGAAGTCGAGGTGGCGGTGGTACCACTCGGCGAGGGCGGCGAACCGCGGCAGGTCGCGGTGGTGATAGCCCAGCTGGGCGGCGCCACCCCTGACGAACGAGCAGTCGATGCCGTGCTCGGTGACCAGGTCCTCCACCAGGTCGATGGAGGACAGCGCCCCGTCCCAGAACTCGCGACCCATCACGGGCCCGAACATCTTGTGGACCTTGGCGGTGGCCGCCTTGAGCCCGACGTTGACCATCCCCCCGTTCACCGAGCTAGCCCCGGCTCCGACCGGCCCGGAGTCGAGCACCACCACCGATGCCCCGGCGGCGGCGATCTCCCTGGCGGCGTTGAGCCCGGTGTACCCGGCACCGATCACGGCGAAGTCGACCGTTGACGGAGCCTGTCCCGGCTGGCGGTGTGGTCTCGGATGTTGCTCCCGCCACAGCGGCCGGGTGATCAGGTCAGATGGCATCCAGCCCCGCCCGGAGCCCGGCGGTGAGCTCGTCGAGCTGGTCACGGGTGATGGTGAGCGGCGGCGACACCTGCAACCCTCCGCCGGCTATGGCCCGGGTGATCACCCCCGCCTGCCGCGCCGCCGTCGCCGCAGCGACGTTGGCGTAGGGGTCGGAGGCGAGCACCGTCGAGTTCAGCTGGACCGCCGCCATCACCCCCACCCCGCCGCGGATGTGGTCGACCATGGGGTGGTCGGTGAGTGCCGCCAGCGACTCCATCACCTCGGCCTCCAGCTCCAGCGCCCGAGCCAGCAGCCCCTCCGCCTCCAGGATGTCGAGATTGGCCAGCGCCGCCGCGCAGCACACCGGATGACCCGAGTAGGTGTAGCCGTGACGCCACACCGCCCCCTCTCCCGACCAGAACGGCTCGGCCACCCGGGGCGAGGCGATGACCCCACCGAGCGGGGCGTAACCCGAGGTGACCCCCTTGGCGAAGGTGACCAGGTCGGGTTCCAGGCTGAAACGGGTGGAGGCGAACCAGTCGCCGCAGCGCCCGAACCCGGTGATCACCTCGTCGGCGACAAACAGCGCCCCGGCGTCGGCGACCAGCGACCGGGACTGCTTCAGCATGGCCTCCTCAACCGGACGCACCCCCCCGGCGCCGACCACCGGCTCGCACCAGAAGGCGGCCACCCGTTCCGCCCCCACCCGGTCGATGGTGTCCGCCAGGGCGTCGACGTCGTCGTGGGGCACCTTGACCACATCGGTGACCATCGGGCCGTGGCCCTCCAGGTTGGGGGACAGTCCAGCCAGGCTGGTGCCGTAGGCGTGCATGCCGTGGTAGGCCCACTCCCGCATGATGAACACGGTGCGCTCCGGCTGTCCGATCTGGGCGAAGTAGCGCCGGGACAGCTTGGCGGCGGTGTCGACGGCGTCCGATCCTCCCGAGGCGAGGAACACGCTGCTGCCCGGGATCGGTGCCGTCGCCGCCAACCGCGAGCACAGCTCTTCGGCAACCGGGTTGGTGAAGTCGCCGAAGGTGTGATACGCCGCCAGCTGCGCGGACTGGGCGGCCATGGCGGCACCGATCTCGGTGCGGCCGTATCCCACGTTCATGTACCACAGGCTGGCGGTGCCGTCGAGGTAGCGCTTCCCGCCGGTGTCGTAGACGTACACCCCTTCGCCGCGCTCGATGGAGACGGCTTCCAGAGCCACCTGGGCCATGTTGGCGAAGGGATGCCAGAACGAGGTCATGGCCGGCGATGCTAGAGGGTTCAAACCGAGGGCCCCCCTGCTCCCCGCTGCCGTCGCGGCGAGGTGACTGTGGACTGCCCGCGGGCGGCAACGTTGATAGCCTGCCGGCCAGGCTGCGCCGTGGGGAGCATTCGATGATCCTGATCGCCGGGGAGGCGTTGATCGACCTCGCCGAGGGAGACGACGGTCGCTTCACCGCCCACCCCGGTGGGGGGCCGTGCAACACCGCGGTGGCACTGGGCCGGCTCGGGGTGCCGGTCGGGTTCCTGGGCGGGCTCAGCACCGACCGCTTCGGAGAGCGCCTGCGCAGCCACCTCAGCGACGCCGGCGTCGACCTGGCGCTGGCCGTCGACACCGAGGCCCCGAC
>JACDBE010000158.1 GCA_013695075.1 Acidimicrobiia bacterium | reverse complement strand
AGAGCCGGACCCCCAGCGGTCTCGTCATCCCGGACACCGCCAAGGAGAAGCCGCAACTCGGTGAAGTCCTTGCCGCCGGTCCCGGAGCCTGGAACGAGGCCGGCACCGATCGTGTCGCCCTCGACGTGTCGGTCGGTGATCTCGTGTTCTATTCCAAGTACGGAGGCACCGAGGTCAAGGTCGATGGTGAGGAATACCTGATTCTGTCGGCGCGCGACGTGCTCGCCACCCTGGCCTGAGAGGAGATCGCCAACAGATGGCTGCAAAGGAACTGAGATTCAACGAGGAGGCCCGCCGCAGCCTCCAAGCCGGTGTCGACAAGCTGGCCGACACCATCAAGGTGACGCTGGGGCCTAAGGGCCGCAACGTCGTACTGGAGAAGAAGTGGGGCGCCCCCACCATCACCAATGACGGCTACACCATCGCCAAGGAGATCGAGCTCGACGACCCGTGGGAGAACATGGGCGCCAAGCTGGCATACGAGGCGACCAATAAAACCAACGACGTAGCCGGCGACGGCACCACCACGTCGGCGGTGCTCACCCAGGCCATGGTGCGTGAGGGGCTCCGGCTCGTCGCCGCTGGGTCCAACCCGCTCGAGCTGAAGCAGGGGATCGAGGAGGCCGTTGCCCGGGTGGTCGAGGCCATCGGCAACCTGGCCCGTCCGGTCGACTCCAACGCCCACGGCGAGATCGCCTATGTGGCGGCCAATTCGGCTGCGGACTCCACCATCGGCAGGAGCATTGCCGATGCCATGCAGAAGGTGGGCAACGAGGGTGTCATCACCGTCGAGGACAGCCAGACTTTCGGCATCGAGCTGGAGTTCACCGAGGGCATGCAGTTCGACAAGGGCTACATCTCCCCGTACTTCATCACCGATCCCGATCGTCAGGAGGCGGTGCTGGCCGACCCGTACGTGCTCATCGTCAACTCCAAGATCTCATCGGTGCAGGACCTGCTCCCCGTGCTTGAGAAGGTGCAGCAGAGCGGCAAGCCTCTGATGGTCATCGCCGAGGATGTCGAGGGCGAGGCCCTGGCCACCCTTGTGGTAAACAAGATCCGGGGGACGTTCTCCTCGGTTGCCGTCAAGGCTCCCGGGTTCGGCGAACGTCGTAAGGCGATGTTGCAGGACGTGGCCATCCTCACCGGTGCCACCGTCATCTCCGAAGAAGTCGGGCTCAAGCTCGACGGGGTGACCCTCGACCTGCTGGGCACCGCCCGCAAGGTGGTCGTCTCCAAGGACGACACCACGGTGGTCGAGGGCGCCGGGTCCAAGGCCGAGGTCGACGCCCGGGTTTCCCAGATCCGTCGCGAGATCGAGAACTCGGACTCGGACTGGGACCGGGAGAAGCTGTCGGAGCGGCTCGCCAAGCTGGCCGGCGGTGTCGCCGTGCTCAAGGTGGGCGCCGCCACCGAAGTGGAGCTCAAGGAGAAGAAGCATCGCATCGAGGACGCCATCCAGGCGACCCGGGCCGCCGTCGAAGAGGGCATCGTCCCCGGCGGTGGCGTGGCGTTGCTCCGTGCCCGTGAGGCCATCGACAAGGTGCGGGGGGGTTCCGACGACGTCAAGGCCGGCCGCGGCCTGGTGCGCCGGGCGCTGGAGACCCCGCTGCGGCAGATCGCCGACAACGCCGGCTTCGAGGCCGGGGTGGTCGTCGCTCGAGTGGCCGCCGAGGACAAGTCGATGGGGTTCAACGCCCAGACTGGCGAGTACGAGGATCTGATCACTTCGGGGATCATCGATCCGGCCAAGGTGACCCGTTCCACGCTGCAGAACGCCGCTTCGATCGCGGCGCTGCTCATCACCACCGAGGCGCTGGTCGCCGAGCAGAAGGAAGAGGCTCCCGCCGGTGGCCACGGCCACGGCGGTGGCGGCGGCATGGACATGATGTGAGGTCGTCTCGACGGCCGGCACGAGCCGGCCGACGAACACCTCGTTCGGCGGACGGGGCTTCCCACCTGGGGAGCCCCTACCGCGTGGCGCCTTGCCCCAACCGTCCTCTCCGACTTGACAGATAATGTGATAGGAGTAGTATCAGGTTTCTACTACAGAGATGACACAACTCGAGGGCGAAGGATCACTTGCAGCTCTCGGGCGATCTCGAGAAAGGGGTACGACGTGATGCGATTCATGGATCCGTTACAAGAGATGGACCGGGTCGTCGACCAGATGAGCGGCCGCTGGCGCGGCGGGATGATGCCGATGGATGCCTATGAGAAGGACGCCACCTATACCCTGCGCTTCGACATCCCGGGGGTCAGCTCCGATCAGGTCGATGTGACCGTGGAGGACAACCTGATCACGGTCACCGCCGAGCGTTCGGTCGAGGACACCGAGGGCGTCACCTGGCTGCTGCGGGAGCGTCCCACCGGCTCCAACAGCCGCCAGGTCCGTCTCGGCAACCGCCTCGACGCCAGCCAGGTCACCGCGTCCTATGACGACGGGGTGCTCACCGTCACCATCCCGATGCGGGAGGAGGCCATGCCGCGCAAGGTGACCATTGGTTCGACTGGCTCCCAGGCGGCGATCGAGGTCGATGAGGCCTGACCGGGAAGCCTGACCGGGTGGCCAACCGGAAGCAGGAGGGCGTGTTGGCGCCCGGTCAGGCCAGTAACTCGAAGGCGACGCCCAGCCGCCGGTATGTGCGGCCGGCCCGGACGTCGCGGGTCAGCAACGTCGCACCGGCGGCGGTTGAGGTTGCGCCGACGAGGGCGTCGTAGACGGCTCCCCCGGCGATGGCCTCCCGGGCCAGGTTCCTCAAGAGGTCGAGCTGGGCAGCCGGGCCGAGGGTGAGCCAAGGGAGGGACGAGATGCCACCCAGAAAGGTGTGAACCGCTTCCGGTGCGACGCGGTGGGGCGGCGGGAGCCTGGTCAGCACCGAGTATGTCTCCAGGGCGGCGTGGGCGACGAGGTGCACCCCCCCGTTCGATGGCACGGAAGGAGGGTAGGTGTGCCTCGTGCCAGGTGGCGAAGGTCGCCACCAGCCACACTGCCGTCGACCGCGATCACCGCCGGACCCGCTCGAGCGTCTGCCGGACGATCTCGTCGGCAAGGGCGGCAGCGGTTGCGTCGGCTCCGCGACCAGGATGTCACCCTTGGGCACCAACCGGATCGCCGACGGAGCGGGCTCGAGCTCGATGCGGCCATCTCGCTCGGTTATCTCGAGCTCGGAGCCACCCACCAGACCCAGCCGGTCGCGGATGGCCTTCGGTACAACGAGGCGCCCGGCACCATCGATGGTAGTTCTCATGGCAGGTTTCTACCATGCGGCCCGAGGCTCCGTCGGCGTTCGGCTCAGCCCTCGGCGGCCCAGGCCGCCAGCTGCTGCTCCCACTCCCCCCGGCTGGTGGAAACGCATCCGATACCCATGGTGGCCCCGAAGGCCTCGCAGCTGCCCCCCAACCGGTATTCGACGGCGTCGACGGTGTCGAACTGGAACACGGTGGCGTTGAGGCTGGCCACCATGGCGGTGGCCACCGTCGGCTGGTCGAG
>JACDBE010000155.1 GCA_013695075.1 Acidimicrobiia bacterium | reverse complement strand
AGAACACCATGCCGATGAACTCGTCGTCACGCCACAGCTCGACGACGGGCTCGTCGAACCCGTCGCGCATGGTCTCGACAACGCGCATGGGGATCATGCCGGGAGCATACGCCCCGGGACCAGGCGGTCCTGCCTGGTCCTGACGCCCGTGGGGGGCGCCATCGGGCGCCCCCCAACGGATCATCGGGACGTCGGCGGCACGATGCGTAGGGAGTCGCGGATCTCGCGGAGTAGGACGACCTCTTCGGCCTCGAAGACCGGTTCCTCCACCACATCGTACCGCGCCCGGTATGCCTGGTACGGCTTCACCACGAATAGGAACAGGGCCAGGGCGGTGAGCACAAAGATAACCACCGCCGTCAGGAACGAGCCATAGAAGATGATCGAGTCGTTGATCGTCACGGTCAGGGAATCGAAGGTCGGTTGGCCGAAGATGATCCCAATGATGGGCATGATCAAGAAGGTGACCAGGGCATTGATCACAGCCACAAAGGCCAGTGCCAGGACCAGGGCAACGGCAATCTCGATGAGATTGCCGCCCATGGCGAACTCCTTGAACTCATTGATGAGTTTCTTCATCCTCGCGTCACTCCCCTCAGTAGACGACGCCGGCGCAAAGCGTAGCCACGGAGCGCCAGGTATTGCCGGATCTTCCCTCCGCCCTCCACCCGGTCGCTGCCAGCGATCGACGCGTACCATGATGCTGGTCGAAGGAGGGATGGATGGCGCTATCCGAGGAACGGTTCCAGCCGCTGACGGCCAGCGATGTGCTGGTCAAGGCCTTCGCGCTGTACCGGGCCGACTGGCTGCAATACCTGATGGTCTCGGCGGTGCTGGTGATCCCGGTCAGCCTGCTCCAGCTCGGTGCCCTCCAGGCGGTGCCGGAGACATCGACCGACCCAGAGGTCTTCTCTGGGCCGGCCATCGCCGCCTCGCTGATCGGGGTGATCCTCAGCCTGATCGCCCAGCTGGTGGTGACCGGCGCCCTGACCCGGTCCGGCGCCGGTGCCATGGCCGGTCAGCCGGTCAGCGCCGCCGAGGGACTACGCAACGGGATGACCCGGTTGGGGGCGCTGCTGCTGGTGGTCGTCCTCCAGGCGTTGGCCGTGCTCGCCGGTCTCATCGCCCTGGTGATCCCCGGGCTGGTCATTGGAGTGCTGCTGGCGGTGTCGGTGCCGGCGTTCGTCGTGGAGAACCATCGAGGATCGGCGGCGCTGTCCCGTTCCTGGAACCTGGTCAGATCGGCGTTCTGGCATTCGGTCGCCGTGGTGGTGCTCGCCGCCATCTTCACCGGCATCGTGTCGGCGATCCTGGGCCGGCTCGGTGGGGAGAGTATCGCCGGGCGCTGGGTGTTCTCCACCCTCGGGGTACTGCTCGTCATCCCGTTCACCGCCCTGGTCACCGCCGTGCTCTACATCGAGCTACGCGCACGCGGCGGCGGCCTCACCGCCGGCGACCTGAGGGAGGACCTTGCCCGCACCGCGGTGTGACTGGTACCGCCGACCGCAGCCGCCGGATGATGTTCAGCCGGGGACCACCCGATCATTACCACCGCCACCAGGGCGACCAGAACTCCGCCCAGCTGGACCCGTGACATCTGCTCGTGCAGGGCGAAGCGGGCGATGACGGCGGTGACTGCGGGGTAGAGCGCCGACAGCGTCGAGGCCACGGTGATCACGCCTCTCTGGGCGACGCACCGAGAAGTTGATAGTATCCGACTTAGATTATCTGGCATAGGTTGTTCGGTTCTGAGGTTGGAAGCAGGGCACACCTTGTCATCCAGCGACGGAGACCATCTCGATGGACATCAGCCGGTTCACCAACCGCTCCCAGCAGGCGATCGCCGCCGCCCGTGATCTGGCGGCGGCCAACCATCAGCAGCAGGTGACCCCCGAGCATCTGCTCGCCGCCCTGCTCGCCCAGGGCGACACCGTGGTCCAGCCGCTGCTGGCCACCCTGGGTGTCGGTGCCCCCGAGCTGCGTGACAACATGGATCGGGCGCTGCAGCGGCAACCCCGGGTGCACGGCGCCACATTGGATTCGGTCGGGTTCGCTCCGAGCACTGTCTCCGTGCTGGAAGCCGCCCAAGCCGTGGCACAGGGCCTCGGTGACCAGTACGTCTCGGTGGAGCACCTGCTGGTAGCCATCGCCGACGGCAATGGTGCCGCCGGCACCGCCATGCGTGAGGCCGGTCTAGACCGCGACAGCATCGTCTCCGCCCTCGACAAGGTGAGAGGCGGGAGGAAGGTCACCAGCCAGGACCCGGAGGACACCCTGGACGCCCTCGACAAGTACGGGCGCGATCTGGTGGCGTTGGCCGCCGCCGGCAAGCTGGACCCGGTGATCGGGCGTGACGAGGAGATCCGCCGGGTCATCCAGGTGCTCAGCCGCCGCACCAAGAACAACCCCCTTCTCATCGGCGAGCCCGGGGTGGGCAAGACCGCCATCGCCGAGGGGCTGGCGGGGCGCATCGTCGACGGCGACGTGCCCACCGGGTTGGAGAACAAGCGCATCGTGGCCCTCGATCTGGGGGCGATGGTGGCCGGCGCCAAGTACCGGGGCGAGTTCGAGGAGCGACTCAAGGCGGTACTCGACGAGATCAAGGCCGCCGAGGGCGGGATCATCACCTTCCTCGACGAGATGCACACCCTCGTCGGTGCCGGAGCCGCCGAGGGCGCCATGGACGCCTCCAACATGCTCAAGCCGATGCTGGCACGCGGTGAGCTGCGGATGATCGGTGCCACCACCCTCGACGAGTACCGCAAGCACATCGAGAAGGACGCCGCCCTGGAACGACGCTTCCAGCCGGTGCTGGTCGCACCGCCGACGGTGGAGGACACCGTCGGCATCCTGCGCGGGCTCAAGGAGCGCTACGAGGTGCACCACGGGGTACGCATCCTCGATTCGGCGCTGGTCGCCGCCGCCGTGCTCTCCGACCGCTACATCCCTGCCCGGTTCCTGCCCGACAAGGCCATCGACCTCATCGACGAGGCCGCCTCCCGGCTGCGCATCGAGATCGACTCGATGCCCGAGGAGATCGACGAGCTGGAGCGGCGCCGCCGCCAGCTGGAGATCGAGCGCAACGCCCTCGCCAAGGAGAGCGACCGGGGCTCGGTGGAGCGGCGCCAGGTGGTGGAGCAGCTGCTGGCCGAGGTGGCCGAGGAGCTGCAGGCGCTGCACGCCCGCTGGCAGCTGGAGCGCGACCAGATCGACGCTATCCGCACCGCCAAACAGGCCATTGAGGACGCCAGGAGCGAATCCGACCGGGCCGAGCGCACCGGCGACCTACAGCGAGCCGCCGAGCTGCGCTACGGGACACTGCCGCAGCTGGAGAACGATCTCGCCGACCACAACGAGGCGCTGGTCAAGCTCCAGGCCGACGGCGCCATGCTCAAGGAGGAGGTGGGGGAGCAGGACATCGCCGAGGTGGTCAGCCGATGGACCGGGGTGCCGGTGGCCAGGTTGATGGAGGGTGAGGTGCACAAGCTGGTCCGGTTGGAGGAGCACCTGCACCAGTCGGTCATCGGCCAGGAGGAGGCGGTGGCGGCGGTGGCCAACGCCATCAGGCGGTCCCGCACCGGGCTGTCCGACCCACACCGACCCATCGGTTCGTTCGTCTTCCTCGGCCCCACCGGGGTGGGTAAGACCGAGCTGGCCCGCGCCCTGGCCGGCTTCCTGTTCGACGACACCAGGGCCATGGTCCGCATCGACATGTCCGAGTACATGGAGCAGCACGCCGTCAGCAGGCTGATCGGGGCACCGCCCGGGTACGTGGGGTACGACGAGGGGGGCCAGCTCACCGAGGCGGTGCGCCGCCGCCCCTACTCCGTGGTGCTCCTCGACGAGGTGGAAAAGGCACACCCCGACGTGTTCAACACGCTGTTGCAGGTGCTCGATGACGGACGGCTCACCGACGGGCAGGGTCGCACCGTCGAATTCACCAACACCGTCCTGATCATGACCTCCAACCTGGGTTCCGAGCTCATCGAGGCCGACCTACCCGACGAGACAGTGCGCACCAGGGTGCTCGGTGTGGTGAGGCGGCACTTCCGGCCCGAGTTCCTCAACCGCATCGACGAGGTCATCGTATTCCACCGATTGACTCGGACCGATCTGGGCCAGATCGTCCGCATCCAGTTCGGACTGCTCACCGAGCGTATCGCCGCCCGGGGCGTCACCCTGGAGCTGACCGACGAGGCCGCCGAGTGGCTCGCCGAGCACGGCTACGACCCGAGCTACGGCGCCCGACCGCTGAAGCGCCTCATCCAGACCGAGGTGGCCGACGCCCTGGCGATGCGGATCCTGGAGGGTTCCTTCGGCGAAGGCGACATCGTGCGGGTCATCGTCGACGGCGACCGCCTCGACCTGGTAGCCGATTCCGCCGGCGAGTCCGAAACGACGGGCTGAGGCCCTCCCTCCCCGCCCGGCCCATCTACCGACCGTTAGTGGTCCTCGTCAGAATTGCCTGCGTGTTCTTGTGTGGGGGTGCCCG
>JACDBE010000086.1 GCA_013695075.1 Acidimicrobiia bacterium | reverse complement strand
TCTTTCAGCAATCCCAACTTCTATTCGCCGGGATCGGTCGCGGACTGGTTCGCCGTGGCCTCAGTCAGCATCGCGCTCGGACTGCTCCCGGTAGGCGTCTGGATCCTGCTGCAACGCTCCAATTTGGGGCCGTTGCCCGTGCGATCGCTGAGCCTGGCATCGATGGTGACGGCGGGCACCGCCGCCGTGGCGAACGTTGTCGAGGATGGCTTCGGCGTCTCTGTGGCAGGAACGGCCTTCTTCGTCGGTATTGTCGGGACGCTCCTCGTGCTATCGGTGGCCGCGGCCGGACTTGCTGTACGCGGTCCTCGCGTTCTTGCGCTCGTACCCCTTGCCACGGTGATCGGAATGGTCAATCTCGAGCGCGCAGGCGGACTCCTCGTCCTGATCGCCTGGGGATGTCTCGCACTGAGTCTCCCTTCAGCCCCAAAGATGGCTGCGCAAAAGATCCAGCGGTCCCCCGAGCAGTCGTAAGCGCGGCCAACCCGGCATCAGCCAGTCGCCGCGCCCGGCACCTCGGCGTGCCCTGGTCGCGGGAGCCGGGACGTCCAGGTGACCCTGGCGAACCACAACCACAACACCCCGACGACGAGCAGGGGAACCTCAAGGAGCCTCTCGTTGATCTCCGACAGCGGCCCACCAACGACCAATGTGAGCACCATGGCGATGACGATACCCAGCGCCACCTGACGCGCACTGGCGAACCCCAGCCTCGAGCCTGGCCGGGACCGGAGCCCGACAATCAGCAGCGTGGCGAGGGTGGCCAGCGTCGACAGGGCGATCGCAGGGCCGAGGGGTGAACCTGCGACCTCGGTTGCGACGGCCACGATGCCGGCGAGGGTGGCGACCACACCGAGGGCTCTCGCCGACTGGATCGACGTACCGCCCGCAGTGGTCCAAGCGAGGAGCAGGGCAGCGACCGCCATGGCCGGGATCGCAACTTCGAACAGAACCGGGGGCTGCCACCCGGTGGCCAGGATCACGGCGCTCTTGACCGCCAAGCAAGCGCCCGCGACGACGGCAGCGCTCGCACCGATCAACGGAAGGGCGTTCGGGTGATCCATCCGTTGATAGTGCCACGGCGAAGTGCTCACGGTGCGTCGCCCTTGACCCCGATGCCAAGTGCGACCTTGTCCCGCGTCAAGAAAATGGCAGGAATTCGGGCTCGGGAAAGTTGGGGATCGTCGGATCGGCCAGGCCCTGGTGAACGTCGTGCGGGCGGTTCCAGGCGATCGCCTCGTGCGGCCGGATGGTGTTGAACTCGACCCGGAAGGCCTCGGCCTCGCGAACCAGATCGAGGGGGTCGTCGATCGGTTCGAGGTAGAGCCGCTCGTACTTCAGCGACTGGAAACCGCGTTCCCGCACGCCGTTCTGGCCAGGGCTCTTGACCTTGGTGCGGACGTGGGTCAACGCCGGTTGGCCGGTGATGAAGGAGCCGAAGCGGAACGACTTGAACGGGCCACCGTTGTCGGTGACCAGCGTGATGGCCGGCGTGATCTCCCCGGTGTCGGTGTTGACCTCGCAGAGGTCAACCAGCGGGTGTCCGAGCAGGCGTTCGGCCTCGGTGACGGCGAGCTCGACCGCGTTGATCGCGTCGAACTGGTTCGCAGTCGGTGACCAGTGCCAGCCGAACTCGTACTTGGACCAGTAGTCCGCGATCCCGGCGACCCGCCACGTGCCGCCCTTGGTCGTCTCGTACTCAGAGAAGTCGAACTGCCACACCTGGTTCGGCCCGGTTGGCGGTTCGGCGAACGCGGCCCTGCGCTGCTGGGCCAACTGGCGGCGTTCGCGCTGGTAGTGGGCCTTGAGCAGCAGCCCTTGGTCGTCGAGGATCCGCAGCACCGTCGAGGCCGTCACCAGATGCCCGCAGTGACGGGCCATCGCCCAGACCTTGCGGTGCCCCCAGGCCGGGTGCTGGGTCGCCACCGCGACCACGACTTCGCGGTGGCTCGATCGGGCTGGCCGCGGCCACGGGCCCTTCACAGGCTGCCCCACTCTGGACCTGGCTTGCCAGCGGCGGTAGGTCCGCTCCGGGATGCCGAACAACTCGCAGAACCTCGTGGTCGGCATCCCCGCCTCGACCCTGGCTACCTCGAGGTCCTCGAAGGGCCCAGCCGGCCCTCAGCAGACTTCTTCCAAACCCGTGCCTCCAGGTGCGCCTCGCCCAGCGCCTGGGTCAGCTCGGCGACCTCCGCTTCCAGCTGCTGCTCCCGCGTCGAGGGACCCGTCCGACCAGCAGTCAGGCCCACCTTGCCGGACTCGACAAAGTCGGCCTTCCACCTGTGGATCGACTGCTCGCTGACCCTCTCCTTGCGAGCCGCCTCCGACACCGAGACCTCGCCCGCCAGGACCGCCAGCACGACGCGGATCTTCTTGTCCGGCGCGATCACGGGCGGACGACCCACGAGACACCACCTCGGCTCAGACGCCGATCATGCCCTCACAACCGGCCTGCCAAGAAGTTTGAAGCGGGACAGTGATACCCGAGCACTGGGGAAGCCGGACGGCGCCAAGGCGACCTCAATGCGGCAAATCCGGACGTTCGACGGCGTCGCCCACGGACAGACTCAGCTACTACCTAGTCGATGCGTCGCACCACAATGCGAACTCCGTCGCTGTCGCGCCCGAGGTGTGCGGTCACACCACGCCTCACGCCACGCAGAACTCGTTTCCTTCCGGATCATGCATCACCACGGAGTACCGCTGCAGGGTGTCGGTGTCGATCCGGACCGGATGGTCGACGGTGGCGCCGAGGTCGACCAGTTCGGCCACCTTGGCGCCGACTGTCGCGACGATCTCCTCCATCGGCGCGGAACGGTCGGCCACGAAGATGTCGAAGTGGAACCGGGTCTTGCCGGTCTTCTTCTCCGGCACCGGCTGGAACCAGATCCTCGGTCCTTCGCCTGCCGGATCGACGAGCCGGTCGATGTAGTCGTCCGGGTCCCCGCCGAGATCCTCCTCGGGCACGACGGACTGGTAGTAGGCCAGCCAGGAGTCGAAGCCGTCGGGCGGCGGCTGGGGCACATAGCCCAACAGCGGGGCCCAGAAGCGCGCCATCCGCGCAGGGTCGTTCGAGTCGATCGTGAGCTGCCACGTCGCCATGCTGAGACCCTAGACTGGCGCACCGACAGCGTCCGCCTACCCGGCGTCACCCCCGGGCGATGAGGAGTCCCAGCGCGCTGTCAACGTCCTATCCGCGGCAGTTCCGGACGCAGGTGGTGCAGTCAGTTGGGAACCTCACTGGAGAGGTGGAACGGGCGAAGGTGCCGGTAGGCAAAGAGGACACCTTGATGGACCAGCCCGCCGACACCAGCGTTGGCAACGGCGAGTGCGGCCGCCCCAATCAGGCTGACGTTGACACCGACGACATCGGTGACGACGAGGAGCAAGGGCCATCCGAGCGCAGCTCCGACCAGCGTTATCGGCCACCATCGTCCAAAGACGACGCCGAAGAGAATCATCGTCGGAATCATCTCGACACCCCTCCGTTTGCCAATCTACGCGCTGGTCCGAGGGCTCGAGGTAAAGCACTCATTTCAGCACGTCGACGCGTTGACCATCAGCGGCAGATCAGCGCGCTGCCGTTCCGCGATTTGCCGCTAGTGCCCGGGAGCGTTGGAGCGGTCAGTTATGCGACGTCCTTCTTCGCGGGTTGGCCGAACCAGGTCGTGAGGGCTTCGCTGAGCCCGGTCTGTGTTCCATCGCCTACCCAGGCCACGTGGCCGTCGGGCCGAATCAAGACAGCGACGGGTGCGGGGACGGTGCCGATGACGGGTAGCTCCCAGGTCCCGGTGTGGTCGGCATCGACGTGTTGGACTCGGTCCGCCCATGGGGTGATGTCGATGCTGCCGGGCTCACCGAGGTTGAGCAGCACCGGCCGGGCGTCTTGGAGCAGCTCGAAGACTCGTCGCGGGCCATGGGCTGTGGTGAGGTCGAGGTCGGGCATGCGGCGTCCGAGCAACGGGTGCCCCTCGCCGAGGTCGTAGCCCACGTCGAGCCCGGACAGGAGCCCGGCGAGCTGGGCGCGTGGTCCTTCGAAGCCCAGCAGGTCAGAGATCGTGTCGCGCATCGCCTCGGTCCGCGCGTCCCCTCGCTGGAGGAGGGCTTGGGCCATCACGTTCCTCATGACCCGGGCGGTGGCAGGGTGCCGCTCTGCGTGGTAGTTGTCCAGGAGACCGTCGGGTGAGACGCCCCGGACGACCTGGGCGAGCTTCCAGCCGAGGTTGACCACATCTTGCACGCCGAGGCCGATCCCCTGCCCGCCGGTGGGCGGATGGATGTGCGCGGCGTCCCCGGCGAGCAGCACCCGCCCACTGCGGTAGGCGGCTGCCTGCCGGGCGGCGTCGGTGAACCTCGAGATCCACCTAGGATCGTGGGCCCCGAAGTCCGTGCCGTACACGGCCGTCAGTGCTTCGCTGAGGTCCGCCAGGGTCGGCTCGGTGGCGGGTCCGATCTGCTGCTCGGTCACCACGATGCCGACGGTCCGCCCGTCCTCCATCACGCTCATCGCATGGATGCCGACGCCGTCCAGCCGGATGCCCGCGGGCGTCTCCTCGGTCACCTCGACCTCGGCGATCAGGTGGCTCCGGGTCGCCTCCGCTCCGACGAACTCGATGCCGGCCACGTTGCGGATGACACTGCGCCCACCATCGGCCCCGACCAGGTACGCCGTTCGGAGCGGCCCGCCGTCGGCGAGGTGGACGTCGACGCCGGCGTCGTCCTGGGCGAAGCCGGTGACCTCGAGCCCCCGACGAATCGGCACGCCCAGCTCCTCGACCCAGCCGAGCAGAATCCGCTCGATGTGGCTCTGCCCCAGCCCCAGCGTGTAAGGGTGCCGGGAGGGGAAGCCGCTGACGTTCAGCGAGGTGTTGGCGAAGCTCAGCCCCTGGGCCGTCTGCCCCTCGGCGAGGAACCGGTCGACGATGCCGCGCTGGTCGAAGATCTCGATCGTTCGGGAGTGGAACCCGCGAGCACGAGAGCCGACGAGGTCCGGCGTCGAACGCCGCTCGAGGATCGCAACATCGACCCCCGCCAACGCCAGCTCTCCCGCCAACATCAGGCCAGTCGGCCCGCTACCCACGATGGTCACGTCGTTCATGCCCAACCCCTCGCTTCCCTCGGCACGGCCGAGAAGTCTGGGGCACGACAGGGGCCTTGCCGCAAGACCCCCACTCCGCTATACCTTGGAAGTGGCGAGGGGCGGCAGGCTCCTTGCCTTTGTCGTTCCCGATCGCGATAAGAGCAACTCAACGCCGTCCGAGCGCACATCGGCATGTCCGTGAAAGTCGGGCCCGGCCGACAGAGCCGGTAAGACGCAGGGTTGACTGCCGAGAGGGCCGCTCGTCTCCCGATGGTCGCGGCCACCGCGTAGCCACTGCTCCCGGTCGCTTGGAATCTGTGTCAGGTTGACAGTTCCCTCTCACAGCTCATCAGCGTCGAACGGCCCGCTGATGAACGCCATGAACTCGTGGCCCTTGGGCTTGGTCCGCTGCGCTTTCACTCCGTTGTCCGTCATCATGACCCGCAACGGCAGACCGTCCGTGAGGCCACGGGACGATAAGTCCGCAGCCAACGTGTCGATGAATGACTCATCGTTGGCCCACGCCGGAAACACGACCTTCACGACGCCCAGGAGTCCGCCACCTGGCCATGCCAGACCG
The DNA here is from genome assembly GCA_013695075.1 of Acidimicrobiia bacterium. Classification (GTDB taxonomy): domain Bacteria; phylum Actinomycetota; class Acidimicrobiia; order Spongiisociales; family UBA5794; genus JACDBE01. Next base: position 3,367 of record JACDBE010000086.1, on the reverse strand, counting down.
CGCGCTTCGAACCACCGCGGCGGGTTGTCTGCGAGTCGGAGAAGGGCGAGGTGCGAGGGCGTCAGTTCATCTACGTACCGCAGGAAGATTGCCCGCTTGTCGGCGTCGAGGCCGTCGCCTATGCCGACGTTGAAGAGGGCGTTCTGGAGGGCTTGGTGCTTCTCAGCGGCAGATGTCGCAGTAGCGATGCGCGCAGCCGCGACCGCGGCGTCGTAGAAGGCCGGGTTCTTGGCCAGGTCTTCTGCTTCGAGATCCTCCACGCGGTCGATCAGTGCCTGGACGACCTCAGCCATCTCCTCCATCCACGCTCGAGTACGGTTCTCCTGCGTGGCGGAGAAGAGGGCCGAGAGAGTCGCTGCCAGGAGGCCTCCCGCGAAGGGGACCGCTCCGACGGCACCTTCGGAGGCGACCTCCACGGCGATGCGCTTCTTCGACTTCTCTTCTGGGAGATCAGGGATTTGCCCGCTCAACGCTTCCTCCGTAGCCAGGTCGGTACCTGACACCGTAGGGCAAAGTGCTGACAGCCTCCGTTGTCTCTAGAAGGCAGCGAAAGGACGCGCCTGCTCGGCTGGGCTGGATCTCAGGTCGGTTGCACCGGCAATCACCTTCGTTGGCCGAAGCCCTCGCCATCTCGTTTCGGGCCGCCTACCGTTGCCCTATGGCATGCCCAACGTGTGGCGACGCACTCATCGCCGTCCGGAACGACGACCCTGCATACGGGGCGTCGACGCTCTACTTCTGCGAGACGGCTGGCGCCGCTCACATCCCTTTCGGATGGGAACCCGAAGAGGCTTCTTGAAGGACCCGCCATCCTCCCGAGCGGAAGCCCAGTCGGTGGCCGCCTCAGCTTGACTGGGCGGCCGTCAGCAGTTTCCCATGCGTCGGCCCGGCTGGCAGTGACAGCACGGCCGGTCGCGGCGGTAAGACGCGCGTTCGAGAGGGGGTTCTTCGTAGTGCACCCGGGCCTGCGGATCATTAGTCCGTGGGTCGACCCGTGGACGACGACGAGCCGGCGTCACCGTACTTCGGCGACTATCCCGACGGTGCGTACTGGTCGGCTGTCCCGGGGGACGAATCTGGCGACGCGGGGAGCCAGCGCTCCCTGGGTCAGCCCGATCACGTGCCGCGGTGGGACAGGAGCAGCCCTCGTACACCAGTGAACCCCTATCCGATCCGCATGTTCGCCGAGATCGGCTGTAACTTCGCCCTCTGGGGTGAGATCGATGAACCACCTCCGACCCGGCGCCGGGGTGTCGACGAGAGCGCCACTCTCGAGGAGCAGCTCCCGATCTCAGACAGCCTGCGGAGAGGGCTCTTGTCCTGGGCCGCGGACTACTTCCAGTGGGATGGGGGCGATAAGACCATCCCGATAGATGACTTCGACGAACATGGGTTCGCCTCAGCCGTGAGCTCCAGCGCGAATTGGGCGAGCTGTACACCGTCACGTACTCGTTCACCTTCGGCGGGCCGAATCGGCAAGCCTTGCTCGCATCAGTCGCCGACGAGCCGCTCCCTGGATGGCGTTGTCGGCAGTAGGACCAATTGGCCAGCGAAGTCATCGGGCGTTGAATCTTCAGGCTGGCAAGGCGTCGGCTGGAGCGTCGCGCCGAGGATTCGCAGGCGGCGGTGTGACGCTGGTCCGGTAGTCACCATCAGAAGGCGAGCCACGGAACGTGCCGTGGGTCCGATCGGCACGGATGCGTCACCGCGGGTACGCACGAGGACCTGGCATCGTCTCGGTTGGGTTCCTTCTCGGATACCGAAGGCGCCCGGAAGCCGCCACCCGCCTACGCTGAGATCGTGTACCTGGAGAACATCGTCGTCGACGCCACCGACCCGCAGGCACTAGGCCGGTTCTGGGAGACCGCACTGGGCACCGAGACGCTGACCGAGGAGCCCGATGCGTTCGAGACCCGGCTGGTAGTGCCGGACGGCCCGGTACTCGACCTGTGCTTCCAGCGGGTTCCGGAGCCACTAGTTGAGCCGCAGCGACTCCACCTCGATATCCGGGGCGCCGAGGAGCAGCAGCCGATGGTCGAGCGCCTGCTCGCACTGGGCGCCAGCCACGCCGACATCGGCCAGGGGCAGGTGCCGTGGGTGGTGCTCGCCGACCCCGAGGGCAATCCGTTCTGCGTGATGGAGGAGCGGACGGCGTACGTCGACACCGGTGCGGTCGCGGCGCTGCCCCTCGACGTGGCCGACCCCGACCGTGAACGGGACTTCTGGTGCTGGCTGACCGGCTGGGTGCCGGTCGAGGGCAGCGGGCTACGCAGCCTCCAGCACTCCTCGCACCGCGGCCCTCTGCTCGAGCTGTGTCCCGAGATGGCGCCCAAGGGATCAGGAAAGAACCGGATGCACCTCGACGTCCGACTTGAGCCCGGCGACGACGCCGTCGCTGTGGCGCGGGAGGTCGCCGATCGCGGCGGCCGCGAACTGCACGCTGACTGGGGCGACTTGCCGTGGCGGACCTTCGCGGACCCCTCCGGCAACGAGTTCTGCGTGCTGCCGTCGCGCGGCTAAACTCAATCGCCCATCAGGGTGCACAAGCCAAGACTGTCTGGGGGATCTCCAGCGCGTCTCGCTGACCGATCCCCGGCGCGGACGCCGTCCCGTGCCGTCCTCGCTGGTTTGGGTCTGCCGAGAGACGGCGTCTATCTGGGCGGACTGACGCTATGTCGGGAAGGCGAGCGAAAGCTCCTTGTTGACGCCGGGCATCCCTGGTCGCTGCGATCTTCCCGATGGCCCGTCATCGGGAAGGAGTGCGTTGTCAGAGCCTGCGCGGCCCGCAAGGACGTCGAACAAGGGCACACGCAGCTAGGACGTGGTGATGGTGGCGCCGGTCCGGTCAGGGTGGTTCGCTGCCCCAGCCGAGGGCTGGTGGTGGCCGGGACTGGTAGCTGTGTCCGGTGGGGGTGGTCCAGATGATGGTGCGGTTGCCGTCGCCGACGACGGTCCAGCCGGGTAGGTCGCGTAGGTGGTGGCAGCGCACCGACAGGCCTTGGCCGTTGTCGGCGGTGGTGGGGCCGCCGGCTGTGTGCGGGTGGATGTGGTCGATGTCGCGGATCGGGGAGTCGCAGACCGGCATCCGGCAGCTGCCGTCGCGCAGGTACACGTGCCGGCGCAGTAGTCCGGAAAAGAACCGGTCATCGCTGAACTGGCGGCAAGCCGTGTGGTCGGGTGGGGCGGTCTGGTCGGCCCAGTCGGCCCGGTCCACGCCGAGCACCCGGCCGTCGTCGTCGACGACCACCCGGTGCAGAGTCGAGGTCAGGGCAGCGGCCAGGGCTCGGGCGACAGTGGCCGGGATCGGGCCGTGCCCGGCCAGCCGGCCGGGATGGTCATCGGCGCCGGCCAGGGTGGAGGCCTTGAC
>JACDBE010000113.1 GCA_013695075.1 Acidimicrobiia bacterium | reverse complement strand
GGTCGGTGCTGGTGGGCGGCGGTCTCCTCGACCGACGGCGACGGTTGCGCCCAACTTGAGCGGATTGCATGTCGTGGCGACATGCCACGGCCCTAGGTTGGCGACTGAGGACTACGCCGAAGTCAGGTTGCGACCGCCAGCCGGTCCCCGCCGTACACCACCCGGCCGCCGATGATGGTGGCCACCACCGCCAGGTCGTCATCGAGGATGGTGGCGTCGCCGCGGGCGCCGCCGACACGGCCATGGTCGGCGAGCCGCAGCGCCGCAGCCGGGACCGTCGTGACCGCACCCACAGCCTCGGAGGCGTCGACGCCGGCGAGGTCGATGTAGCACCGCACCGCCCGGTCGAGGGAGAGCAGGCTGCCGGCGAGGACGCCGGTGGCGGTGCGGGGGACCGACCCATCGGCGCTGATCTCCATGGGGCCCAGCCGGACGGGTCTGGCGGCGGCACCCGCTCCGGCGGCGGCGACGGCATCACTGACCAGGGCGATGCGGTTGGGGCCAACGGCTGCCCGGGCCATCCGCACCGCACCGGCGTGGACGTGGTGACCGTCGGCGATCAGCCCGGCAATGACCGCGGGATGCGCCAGGGCGGCGGCGGCCAGCCCCGGGGAGCGGTGACCGATGCCGGACATGGCGTTGAACAGGTGGGTGACCATCGTGGCCCCGGCGGCGAAGCCGGACATCGCCTGATCGAAGGTGGCGTCGGAGTGCCCGGCGGACACCACCACCCCGTTGCCCACCAGCACGGCAATGGTGTCGAGCGCCCCTGGCAGCTCGGGGGCCAGGGTGACCATCCGCACCCCGGTCGACGGGGACCAGGCGGAGACCAGCTCGGGGGACGGAGGGCGCAGCATCGCCGCATCGTGAGCGCCACGCCGGGAGGGCGCCAGGAAGGGGCCCTCCAGGTGAAGGCCGAGCACGGTGGCCCCGCCGTAGCCGGGCGGTGGCCCGGCAACGACCGCCGCGGTGGCGATAGCGATGGTCCCCGGGTCGGTGGATACCACGGTGGGGACGAAAGCGGTGATCCCCCAGGCGGGGAGCCGGGATCCCACCTCCCACACGCGCTCCGGGTTGGCGGTGAAGTCCCAACCGAACCCGCCGTTGATCTGCAGGTCGATGAAGCCCGGTGCCACGGTGAGACCGTCCACGTCAACCACCACCGCATCGGCTCCCGATGGGGGTGTGGCGAGGTCGACCGGCGGCGCCCCCGATCGCCGGGGAGGAGTGGGGACGATGTGCCCGTCGATCATCACCAGGTCACCCAGGGCGGCTCCGGAGACGGTCCTGCCGCCGCGCAGCACAAGGGTGGTGCCGCCGCGGGTGTGGCTGGTCAGCTGCGGGGCACCTTGGTCCACGGCAGGTCCCGGTCGCTGCGAGGTTCGCCGGGGAGCCCCAGCACCCGCTCGCCCAGGATGTTGCGCATGATCTCGGATGTCCCCCCTTCGATGGAGTTGGCCCGTGCCCGCAGGAAGTGGCGCCTGGTGTCGTCGGGCATCCCCTCGGGAGACTGCAGCTGGATGTGCCGGTAGCTGTCGTACAGCATCCCTTCGGGGCCGAGCAGCTCGACGGCGAACTCGTAGATACGTTTGTTGAGCTCGGCGTAGACCAGCTTGGCGGTGGACCCCTCGGGACCGGGAGTCCCGGCGGTGCGGTTCTGGTGGGCACGGACATTGGTCAGCCGGGCCGCTTCGGCCTCCACCCACAGCTGCATCAGGCGGTCCCGATCATCGGCGGTGCCCCCGGTGCGCCGCCACGTCTCCACGAGATGCCCGATGGCCCCGGCGTTGCGGGTCATCGACCGGGCACCGATCGCGACCCGCTCGTTCATCAACGTGGTGAGGGCCACCTTCCAGCCGTCGCCGCGCTCACCGATGCGGTTGGCGTCGGGGATGCGGACATCGGTCATGTAGACCTCGCTGAACTCGGCCTCACCGGTTATCTGGCGCAGCGGTCGGACCTCGACGCCTTCGGCGGCCATGTCCATCAGGAAGTAGGTGAGCCCCTGATGCTTGGGCAGGTCCGGGTCGCTGCGTGCCACCAGCATCCCCCACGAGGCGACGTGGGCCACCGTGGTCCACACCTTCTGCCCGTTGACCACCCACTCGTCCCCGTCCTTCACCGCCCGGGTCGACAGCCCGGCGACGTCGCTGCCGGCGCCAGGCTCGGAGAAGAGCTGGCACCACACCTCTTCACCGGTGAACAGCGGTCGCAGGTAGCGTCGCTTCTGGGCCTCCGTGCCGTGGGTGACCAGCATGGGGGCACCCATGCCGTGTCCGATGACGTGGAAGAAGGACGGTCGGTGCTCGGTGACGGCGCTCAATCGGGCGTCGATGACGTCCTGGAGCTGAGGCGCCATCCCCAGGCCGCCCTCGCCGGCGGGAAAGTGGACCCACGCCAACCCCAGGTCGAACTGGGCACCCATGAACTGGTGACGGTCCCCCTGCGGATCCTGCTCGTCGAGCAGCCGGTCGACGAGCGCGTCGATCATGGCCTGGTCGGTGGTGTCGGTGGTGTCGGTGGCAACGGTGGTCACGGTTGGTCCTTGCGGCTCGACAAGGAGACGCTAGCCGCCTCACCGCCGGCATCCCGGCGTGCCTTGGCGCGGCGCTCCGCCCAGCGCACTCCCCAGATTGCCAGGGCGACCGGGCCAACGAACAGCAGGATCTCGTCCCAGCCGCCCTGATGGGCCAGCAACCAGTGCGAGGCCAGCAGCCAGACAGGAGTAGTCATCCGGCGAGGATGAACGGCCCGAGCGAGGTCAGCGAAACCATCAGTACCAGCATGGCATGTTGGGTGCGTACCGCGGTCGCCTCGCCGAAGTCGGCCAGGGCGCGATCGTGCGAGAGCACCACCCCGGCGACGTGGCCGGAGACGATGGTGGCCACCTGCAGGTACCACACCACCTCGGGGCTGACCCAAAAGGCGATGCGGCGCTCGGCGGTGCCGAACAGGTCCCAGCCCAACCCAAAGGGGTCGCTGGCGGCGGCGATCAGGATCTGACCCTCGAACAGCACCAGGGTCAGGTAGTCGGCGACGGCGTAGGCGAGGGCGATGGGCACCAGCG
>JACDBE010000067.1 GCA_013695075.1 Acidimicrobiia bacterium | reverse complement strand
ACCTGCAACACCCACAGCAGACGGTTCATGTGCGCTCCCTTCTTGTTGGCTGGACTATCTCGGTAGCGGGATCCCGCAGCCGTCGAGGATCTTGGCGGTCATGGTCCCCAGCTGACGGACCTCCGCCGCAGTGAGCCGGGAGAAGAGCCGCCGGTCAGGCCGGCGAGATGGCTGTCCTGGGCGGACTTGAAGGTGGCCAGCCCCTTGGCGGTGATCGACACCTCGACGCCGCGCCCGTCGGCTTCGGCCGCAGAACGTGCCACCAGCCCGACGGTTTCCAGCTGGGCCACCAGCCGGGACACCCGGCTCTGGCTGAGCGGCGCCTGCTCGGTGAGCTCGGTCATCCGCAGGCGGCCATCCGGGGCGAAAACGGCCAGGAAGAGGAGCACCTCGAAGCCGCGCAGCCCGATGCCGTGCGCCGCCTCCAGCTCGGCATTCAGCTGGCGTTCGAGGACCTCGCCCGCTCGCACCAGACCGAGAAAGGCGGCGGCCCACTCCCTAGAAAGATGCCGGAGCCCGTCGGCTCGGGTGACGATCCCGGCTCCGACGTCAATCCCGGTTGGCATGGGCGGGTCCTGCTGGCAGTGCCATGGGCCGAGCATAGCACCGAACCACTTGCATGCGCACGCATTATGATATATGCTCGTGCATAGACGAAGCACGGGCCAAGAGGTCGCCGTCGATCGACGATCTGGCGCTCCGGCCAACCAACCAATGACCACCGTAGAGGAGGTGCCGTAATGACGAGCCTGTCCCCCGACGAGCTCAGCTACCTGCAAGGCGAGCGGCGGCTGGCACGACTGGCCACCGCTGACGCCGCCGCCCGACCCCAGGTCACCCCGGTGGGCATGTGGCACTACAACGCCAACCTGGGCACCATCGACATCACCGGTCACAACTTCGATACCACCCGCAAGTTTCGCAACGTGCAGGCCAACCCGTGGGCGGCGCTGGTGGTCGACGACATGGCCTCCACCGACCCGTGGCGACCGCGCGCCGTCACCATCGAGGGACCGGCCGAGGCGATCCCGGCAGGCGACGGGGAGGGGCCGCTCATCAGGCTGATTCCGGAGAAGGTGGTGTCCTGGGGGTTGTGAGCCCATCGTCGCGCTGGCGACCGATTCCGATGCCCTCAACGTGAGTAGGGTCGCCAAGGGCTGGGGCGTAGGAGGAGGAATGGCCGACTACGGCAAGAACTTGCGGTTCGGCTACTTCCTAGTGCCGATGGCCGACCAGCCGCTGGTGGCCACCGCTCAGGCGGCCGAGCGACTCGGTCTGGACTACGTGGCAGTGCAGGACCACCCGTACCAGCGCCGATTCGTGGAGACCTTGTCCCTGCTGGCCGCGCTGGCCACAGCCACCGAGCGGATCGGGCTGCTCCCAGACGTGATCAACCTGCAGCTTCGCCAGCCGGCAGTGCTGGCCAAGGCCGCGGCGACCATCGATCTGCTCTCCGGCGGACGGTTCGAGCTCGGTCTCGGCGCCGGCGCTTTCCCCGAGGCGGTCGCGGCGTACGGGGGGCCGGGGCGGACCGGCGGCGAGGCGCTGACCGCTTTGGACGAGGCGATCCAGGTGATCCGCAAGGTGTGGAGCGGTGAGTCCAATCTGCGCGTGGACGGTGAGCACTACCGGTTGGCCGGCGCCAAGGCCGGTCCGGTGCCGGCGCACTCGATCGGGATCTGGCTCGGCGCGGTCGGGCCACGCGCACTGGAGCTGACCGCACGAGCGGCCGACGGCTGGTTGCCGTCGTTTCGCTCGGGCGAGTCGGTGGAGCGCAAGACGGCCCAGCTCGACGCGGCCCTCGCCGGGATCGGCCGCGATCCCGCCGAGGTCCGCCGCATCCTCAACGTGGGCGTCGTGGACGACCTGCCCGCTGGTCCGATCGACCTGCTCGCCGACCTAGCCGTCGATCTTGGTTTCGACACATTCATCTTCGGCGGTGAACCCGATGGCCTCCCTCGCCTGGCAAACGAGATAGCGCCGGCTGTCCGGGATGCGGTGGCCTCCCGGCGCGCCTGAACGACCTGCCCGCCGCCGTCGACCACCGGAGCCCGAAGCAGATCACCACCACGACGGTCTCGAATGACGTCGAGTCGCCCTCGGTGCTCCGCCAGTGGGCCTGGGTAGTCTCGTTCACCCTCGAGGATGACGGCACCGGAGGGGGAGGAGCGATGACTGGCCAGCCGGCCCCCGACGACACTGCACCGATCCGCCCCGAGGAGCGGTTGGACGAGGCGGCGCTGGCCGACTACCTGCGGACCAACCTTCCCCAGCTGGTTGGTGACAGCGAGATCACCTTCGACCAGTTCCCCGGCGGTGCCGCCAACCTCACCTACCGCGCCGTGGCCGGCGACATCGAGCTGGTCATCCGGCGGGCACCGCTGGGTCCGGTGGCCGCCGGAGGCCACGACATGGCTCGGGAGCACAGGGTGCTGTCCCGACTGTGGTCCGCCTATCACCTCGCCCCCCGCGCCTACCACTATTGCGAGGACGACTCCGTTATCGGCAAGCCGTTCGTGGTCATGGAGCGCCGCCACGGCTGGGTCATCCGCGCCTCGTGGCCACCGGGGTACGACACCGGCCGGCAGCGACGACTGGCGGCAAACGTGGTGGCGGCGCTGGCGGGGCTACATGTGGTCGATCCCGGATCCGTCGGGTTGGACCAGCTGGGGCGCCCGCAGGGTTTCGTGCTGCGCCAGATCGACGGCTGGTCGCAACGATGGAAGGCCGCCGCCACTCGACAGGTCGCCGACATGGCCCGTGCCGAGCAGCTGCTCCGTTCTTCGGTGCCCGAGCCGCAGGCGGTGTCGATCCTGCACAACGACTTCAAGCTGGACAACACCATGGTCTCCGGCGACGGCGACGTGGTGGCGGTTCTCGACTGGGACATGGCCACCGTCGGCGACCCTCTGGTGGATCTGGGCACCCTGCTCGCCTACTGGGTGGATCCCGACGGGCCCACCTACCCCATCTTCGGGGAGCGGGCGGTGACCCTGGCGTCGGTGATGTCCCGCCACCAGGTGATCGCCGCCTACGCCGCGGCCACCGGGTTCGACCTGTCCGGCACCCAGTTCTACGAGGGTCTGGCGCTGTTCCGAATCGCGGCGATCATCGAGCAGATCTACGGGCGCTACCTGGCAGGCCAGACCACAGATGCCCGGTTCGCCCGGTTCGAGCCACTGGCACCGATCTTGGCCGGCGCCGCCGTGGACACGCTGGCCTCACAGTGACTGCGAGTGTCGACCGGCCGGCTACTGGGTGACGACCAGTTCGAACAGCAGCTGGTGGGCGCTCTCCAGCTCCACCTCGAAGATCCCGGGGATGTCGGCGTTGAAGGTGATCACGCCTGGAGCTCCTGGTTCGATGTCGGCGAAGAGGTCGTAGCCGTGGACGTGGACCTCCTCGAAGGCGTCGGCGGCGACGGAGATCGTCACTTCTGAGCCCAAAGCGACGGTGTAGCGATCGTCGCCCTCGACGTCATCTCCGCTGACCACGATCTCGATGATCGTCTCCGGGTCTTCGGTCGTGGTGGTGGTCGGCGGCGTGGCCGAGGTGGTCGATACCGGCTCGGCCTCCGTGGTGGTGGCAGTGGCGGTAGTCGGTGCGGCAGTGATGGTGGTGGTTACCGCCGCCGTGGTGGTGGATGCGGTGTCTTCCCCCCCGCAGGCGACCACGGCCACGGTCAGCAGCGCCACGACGGTCGCTACAGCGGTACGGCTCACCTTGGCAGGGATTGTACGACGAGGTCGAAATGGCTTGACGTCAGGTGTGTTGCTGAGTAATGTTGTAATCATGAGCACAACTGACATACAGACGATCACGGATTGGTTCGGCCGGCAGACCGGCGACTGGACCATCGACGAGGTCACCGCTGACGCTGATGAGATTCTTGTCGTCCTCGAGATCGGGGAGGCCGAGTTGGCCGGCGAGGTGAGTGACGACGAGCGCGCCGCCGCCCGCAAGGCACGGGTCTCGGCCTTCCGGGAGGAGACGCGGGGCCGGCGGATGGAGATTGCCGCTGCCGCCCAGTCCCGGTTTGGTTGCAAGGTCTCGTGGGGAGTGCGCTCCGGCGACACCCGCATGCTTTACACCCACATGGCGATCCCGGCGATGACCCGGCTGCGGGTGAGCGAGCGCCGGGTGCTCGACACCCTCGTGGAGGCGGGGGTGGCGCGCAGCCGTAGCCATGCGTTGGCGTGGTGCGTCAGGCTGGTGGGCAAGAACCTCGACCCGTGGCTAGCCGAGCTGCGAGAGGCCCTGGTGAAGGTCGACGAGGTCCGTCAGCAGGGACCGGTCGACTAAGGAGCTGCGCGAATTGCGCAGCTCCGGCGGTTGGGGCTAGGCCCCCAACCGCACCGCGATGAGGCGTCAGCCGAAGAGCCGATAGCAACGGCGGAAGGGGGTGCGTCCTAAGGGCGCACCCCCTGAAGCTCTGGCAGCCGGCGCCGGCGTCCTTCGGCGACGGCATCCAGCACCCGGGCCGCCCGGGCGGTGATCTCGCCGGGGTCGGTGCGATCGGTCAGCCACGACCCCATGCCGACGCCGATGCCGCCGGCCATGGTGACATCGACGGCATGGGCGACCGTGACCCCACCGAAGGCCAGGTAGCGCACCTCGGGGAGCGGACCCATCAGCGTCCTCAGGTGGTCGATGCCTCCAGTGACGTAGGGGTAGACCTTGACGGCGCAGGCCCCCGCCCGCCACACGGCGTGGATTTCGGTAGCGGTGTGGGCGCCGGGGATGACGGGGATGCCGTTGCTGACGCACCAGCGCACCACCTCGACGGAGGCCACCGGGGTCACGATCAGCTCGGCACCGGCGGCTGCTGCGGCCTCGGCATCGGCGACCTCGAGGATGGTGCCCGCCGCGATCAGCTGGAGGCCTTTGGGCCGGTGGGTTACCAGCTCGGCGATCTCCCGCAACGCCCCAGGGGTGTTGAGCGTGATCTCAACGGCACCGATCCCTCCGCTCGCCACCGCCTCGACCACCTGGCGCGGGGGCAGTGGCGGCTTGCGGATGACCGCAACGACACCGGGTCCGGCGATGGCCTCGGGAACGTCGGGCCGCATCGCCGCATGATGCCACGGCCGGCAGCGCCTCGGCAGCGGCAGGTAGCGGTCAGCGACGGATGCCTTCACCCTCGACATCGGCAGCGGAAGCCGGCGGTAGATTCTGAGCGATGGACGACGACCTCGGCACCATGTTGAGTAGGGCGGTGACTTGGTGAGCAGCGACCCCCTGGTCGTCGGCGATGACGGGATCGCCCGCTGTTGGTGGGGAGCGTCGACGCCCGACTACCAGGTGTACCACGACACCGAGTGGGGGTTTCCGGTCGCCGACGACCACCGGTTGTTCGAGAAGCTGTGCCTGGAGGGGTTCCAGTCGGGGTTGAGCTGGTTGACGGTGCTGCGCAAGCGTCCCGACTTCCGCCGGGTCTTCCACGGCTTCGACGCGAAGCGTGTGGCCGCCATGGGAGCGGAGGACGTGACCCGGCTGCTCGCCGACGCAACCATCATCCGACACCGGGGCAAGATCGAGGCCGCCATCGCCAATGCCGCCGCCGCCCTCGACGTGGCTGACGAGTGGGGGACGCTGGCCGCCTTCTTCTGGTCGTTCGAGCCATTGGACCGCCCCCCGAGTACCGAGCCGACCACCGCCGAGTCGGCGGCATTGGCCAAGGAGCTGAAGCGGCGTCGTTTCCGCTTTGTGGGACCCACCACCGCATATGCCTTCATGCAGGCCACGGGGATCGTCAACGACCATGTCCCCGGGTGTGCCACTCGTAGCGAGGTAGCCACCGCCAGGCAGCGCTTCGTCCGGCCCACCACGTCGAGGACTTCTTAGGACCGAAATGCGTCGCTGGCGGCGCGATCGGGTCCTCAGAATCAGGATGGGGGCCCTACCCTCCCCGGGGATGCAGCCTCCGAACCCACCCCGGCGTCCGGTAACCATCGAGTTACACGGTGACCGGTACGTTGACGAGTACCAGTGGTTGCGACAGCGTGACGACGCCGTTATCGCCCATCTCGAGGCGGAGAACGCATACACCGCAGCGGCCACGGCCCACCTGACGCCCTTGCAGGAGACCATCCTCTCCGAGATCCGGTCTCGGGTCGAGGAGACCGACGTATCGGCCCCGGCACGTAAGGATGACTTCTGGTACGGGCGGAGGACGGTGGAGGGGAGCCAGTACCCCATCTATGTGCGGTGGGCCGACGACCCCGCTGTCAATGCTCCTGGCGGTGCCCCCGGCGACGAGCCGGTCGACATTCTCGACCAGAACCTGCTGGCCGCCGACGCCGGCTATTGCGGGCTGGGTGTGAGGATGATCAGCCCCGACCACGCCCTGCTGGCCTACTCGGTCGACCACACCGGCAACGAGAGCTTCCAGCTGCGCTTCCGTGACCTCGACCGCGGAGAGGACCTCGCCGACGTGGTGGACGGGACCTATTACGGCGGCGCCTGGTCCGCAGACGGGACCGCCTTCTTCTACACCACCATCGATGCCGCCCATCGCCCCTTTCGGGCGTGGCGACACCGGCTCGGTTCGCCCCAATCCGCCGACGTGCTGGTCCACGAGGAGGACGACGAGCGGTTCTGGCTGGACGTAGCGTTCAGCCGCGACCAGCGCTACGCCCTCATCCTCCTGGCGAGCAACGCCACCTCCGAGGTTCTCGCCGTCGACACCGCCGACCCAGACTGCCGCACCCACTCGGTGATGGGGCGTCGCGAAGGGGTGCGCTATCGGGCCGATCACAAGGACGGCCGTTGGCTGGTGGTCACCGACCACGACGCCCCCAACGGCAGGCTGGTGGCGTTCCCGGTCGACGATCCTGCCGCCGTGGTAGACCTCATCGGCCACGATCTGGAAGTGAAGATCGCCGAGGCGCTCCCCTTCGCCGATCACGTGGTGGTGTTGGGGAGGCGCCACGGCGACCCGATGGTGCGGGTGCTACCCGACCACGGCGACCCGCATGACCTGGACTTCGCCGAACCCGGCTATTCCCTCGGACGCACCGGCAACCTGGAGTACGCGGCCACCCGGTACCGGTTCACCCACGAGTCGCTGATCACCCCGCTCCGGGTGGTCGACGCCGATCTGGGCAGCGGCGAGCAGCACCTGGTGAAGGAGACCCCGGCGCCCAACTACCGGCCCGAGGCCTATGTGCAGCGGCGGGTTTGGGTGGAGGTGGGGGAGGTGGCGGTACCGATCACCGTGGCCTACCGGGGCGACCTGGAGCTGCCCGCCCCGACCCTGCTGTACGGCTACGGAGCCTACGAGTCGGTCCTGGACCCTTGGTTCGACCCGGCGTTATTCTCCCTGCTCGACCGGGGTGTGGTGTATGCCGTGGCCCATGTCCGCGGTGGCGGAGAGATGGGCCGGTCGTGGCATCTCGACGGCAGGATGGCCGCCAAGGCCAACACCTTCACCGACTTCATCGCCTGTGCCGAACACCTCATCGAGGCCGGGATCGCCCTCCCCGGCCGGCTGGCGGCGCGAGGCGTCTCGGCGGGCGGGTTGCTGATGGGAGCGGTGACCACCATGCGGCCCGACCTGTGGGCGGCGGTGGTGGCCGAGGTGCCGTTCGTCGACGTGCTCAACACCATGGCCGACCCCACCATCCCGCTCACCGTCGCCGAGTGGGAGGAGTGGGGCAACCCGGCGCTGGCCGAGGACTACAGCTGGATGGCGGCGTACAGCCCGTACGAGCACACCGTCGCCGCCGACTATCCGGCCATCCTGGCCACCGCCGGGCTCGACGACTCGCGGGTGGCGTACTGGGAGCCGGCCAAGTGGGTGGCCCGGCTGCGCGACGTCACCACCGGCGCCCGACCCATCCTGCTCAAGACCGAGATGGGGGCCGGCCACAGCGGACCGTCGGGCCGCTACGACGCCTGGCGCGCCCAGGCGTTCATCCTCGCCTTCGTGCTCGATCGCCTCATCGCCGGGCCAACCCATCCACCAACCTAAGGTCCTAGCGTGTCGTGGCGACCTGTAACGGCCTTAGGTTGGCGTCGACTGAGCGGCGGTCAGTCCCAGGGCGGGGGGTTGTGGACCCAGCGGCCGCCGACCATGGTGGCCACCACGGTGATGTCGGGCAGGACGTCCGGGGACACCGTCACCGGGTCGGCATCGAGCACCACCAGATCGGCGAGGTGGCCGGGGACCAGCCGGCCCCGCCGGCGCTCGTCGCCGCTCAGCCAGGCCGGACCAACCGTGGAGGCATGCAGCGCCTCCTCGGCGGTCAGCGCCTGGGCGGGGCGCCACGGGGGCTGATCGTCGAGGGTGCGGCGGACGGCAGCGACGATGCCCGCCAGCGGATCGAGCTCCTCCACCGGGGCGTCGGAGCCGTTGGCCAGCACCGTGCCGGCGTCGACCAGCGACCGGTAGGCGTAGGCGCCCTCGAGGTGGCCCCAGTGCCGGTCGGTGAGGTGGCGGTCCGACGTGGCGTGGCTGAACTGCACCGAGGCGGCCACCCCGATGGCGGCGAACCGTCCCGTGTCCTTGGGGTCGACGCACTGGGCGTGCTCGATGCGATGGCGCAGCCCGGCTGCCCGCCACGGGCCCGCGGTGGCGTCGAAGGCGTCGAGGGCGGCCCGGTTGGCGGCGTCGCCGATGGCGTGGACCGCCAGGGGCCACCCCGCCGCCGTCGCCCGGGTGATGATCGCCTCCAGCTCGGGGCCGGTAGTGATGGTCAGCCCGGACCCGTCGAGCATGGCCGCCGTGCCCGAACCCAGCGACCCGTCCATGAAGACCTTGAGGTAGCCCAGCCGGAACCACTCGTCACCCACCCCCGACCGGATACCGAGGTCCTCCAGATTGTCGAGGTGCTCGACGGGCAGCGACTGCCACACCCGCAACGACAACCTTCCGCGTTCGTGGAGACGTTGCCACATGCGCGGGGCGCCGATCCAGCCGTCCTTGTCGTGCACGGCGGTGACGCCCCGCTGGTGGGCGATGGCGATGCCGTCGCCCATGGCGTCGACGTACTCGTCGTCGGTGACGGCGATGTGGCGACGGAAGACCCACGCCGCCTCCTCACCGAGCAGCCCGCTGGGCTCGCCGGCATCATCGGTCGCCACCACTCCACCCCGAGCCGCTAGATCGGCCGGGGTCGCCATGGCCAACGCCGCCGAGTTGACCCACACCGAGTGGTCGTCCCGGGACCACATGGCGACGGGGGTGTCCCCGGTGACGGCGTCGAGGTCGTGCCGGGTGGGCGTCACCGGGTCGGCCCAGTCACCGCTGCGCCACCCGTACCCCACCAACCAACCCCCCGGGGGGGCCGACGGCATCGCCGATCGGACCCGGCTCACCGCCTCGTCGAGCGATCGGCACCCCTCCAGCCGCATTTGCCGCTGGGCGACGGCCCAGGTGGGGAAGTGGACGTGGGAGTCGGTGAACCCGGGGACCACGCAACGCCCGCCAAGGTCGACCTGGGGTGACGACGCCGCGGCCCGGGGATCGACGATACGATCCCCCTCGACGGCCAGCCGTGCCACGGTCTGCACCGCCTGGTCCATGGTGCGGATGACCCCGCCGTCGAG
The DNA here is from genome assembly GCA_013695075.1 of Acidimicrobiia bacterium. Taxonomy (GTDB): domain Bacteria; phylum Actinomycetota; class Acidimicrobiia; order Spongiisociales; family UBA5794; genus JACDBE01. The sequence goes on along the minus strand of JACDBE010000067.1, from coordinate 3,182 downwards.
CAGCATCTACTCAACCGAGAGGCTCGAAGAGGTCCCCAGCGCTCGTGGCGGTGGGCTAAGAACCTTCCTCGACCTCGTAGATCTCGTCGGCGACCAGACCGTGTGCCTCGCGGTGCACGGTGACGGCGGCGTCAGCATCAGGCGCCTCCACCAGGCAGAAAATCTTCCCCGCCTTGGTGTCCACCCAGTAACGCTGGTAGTCGACGCCGTGGCGGGTCTGCTCCTCGACGTCCTTCTGGTGAGCCTCGGCGACATCCTTGGCGGATACGCCACCGTCGAGCGAATGCACGTCCATGTACAAGGGCATGAAGCCTCCTTAGGGCCATTCGGTGGCATCGTACCGACCCGGCTCCGGCCATGCTCGGCGGTCACCGCCCGCTGCCACTGGGTATCGTGACGGCGCCATGAGGTCCAGCGGGAGCGCACCTCCCACGTTGCGGATGCTGGTGGTCGACCCGGCGGCGGTGGCTTCATTCGACGACGAGACGAGGCACCGGTTCCGCGACCGCATCGGAGCTTGGCGCCCCCAGGTGATCGTCGTCTCGCTCGAGGGCACGTCGACCGCCGAGCTCCCTGAGCCCGACTACCTGGTGGCCGAGGGTGGGGCGCTCATCACCCGCATCGGCACCGACGAGCAGGCGACCGGATGGCCACCGGACGGCCCCGAGGCGGCGGCGAGCATCGTCGACGAGCCCGCTGGTGTTGCCTGGCTGGCGGACTCGCTGATGATCCCCCCCTCGGCGGTGATCGCCGTGGTGGTTTCGGGGCGGCTGGGCCCGGAACCTCCCGACGGGTGGGCGGTGATCCAGGTGGGCGATGGCCCGGCATCGGCGGGCGCCTCCACGGTCAGCCCCGGCGAGGGATCCCAGCTGATGGAGGCGGTGGACGCCGCTTTGGGCGGTGGGTTGTCGGCCGGGCCCGGCGACATCACCGACACCGCCTTCGAACAGGCGGTGCTGTCGCTGCGGCGCAACATCACCGACCTCGGGTTCACCGCCGCCTCGATGGTCGACAACGTGTTCATGGACCACGACGCCAACTACGCCGCAGTGTGGGCCCGCGACGGGGTGATGACCGGACTGTGGGCGATGGCCCTCGACGACCCCGAGCTGGACGATGCCTTCCGCCGCACCCTGGAGCTGCTGGCCCGGCACCAGGCCATCTCCGGTCAGATCCCCGCCTACGTCCGCATCGACGGCGAGCAGCCCGACTACTCCGGCATCGGCGGCATCGCCAGCATCGACTCGGTGCTGTGGTTCGTCACCGGCACGGCCCGCTACGCCTTCCATCGCCGGGACTGGGACTTCGCCAAGGCGATGCTCCCCGCGGTGGAAAAGGCGATGGGGTGGCTGGCCGCCCACGACTCCAACAATGACGGGCTGCTCGAGGTGCCCGAGTCCTCCGACTGGATGGACCTGTTCCCCCGCAGCTACAACGTGCTCTACGACGAGGTGCTGTGGTATCAGGCCTGCCTCGATTGCGCGGCGCTGTGCGAGGCCCTCAACGGTGACCCGGGGAGGTGGCGGGACATGGCCGAGGCGGTGCAGCGGCGCATCGTCGATGTGTTCTGGCCAACCGGGCGCCAGCTGATGGAACTTGCCGGCTCGACCAGCGGCAGGTTCTCCACCGGAGAAGCCCGCTACCTGCTGAGCCAGGTGACCCCGTTCGACTACTCGTGGCGCTGCGACGTTCTGGCCAACCTGCTCGCCAGCCTGTGCGGGCTGCTCGACGAGGCCAAACAGCAGCGGGTGTTCCATTTCCTGTGGGGGGTGGGGATCAACCAGCCGTACCCGGTGGCGTGCATGTACCCGCCCATCCACTCCGGGGCAGACGACTGGAAGGACTACTTCATCGTCAACTTCATGAACCTGCCGGACCATTACCACAACGGCGGGGCGTGGCCGTTCATCGGAGGGCTGTGGGTGCGGTTCCTCCATGAGATCGGCCGCGAGGAGCTTGCCCTCCGGGAGCTGACCTCGCTGGCCGAGGCGTGCCGGCTGGGGCTGTACGGCGAGTGGGAGTTCAACGAGTGGCTCCACGGTCGTACCGGGCGCCCCATGGGCAAGGCGCACCAGGCGTGGAGCGCCGCCGCCTACATCCAGGCCTACCTCATCGTGCGCAAGGGTGTCGCCCCCGTCGACCTGGGGCAGCTCGACCCCGCCGACCTCGCTCCCTAGCCGGCCTGGCCAGCGGGTTCGATGCGGCGACGCCGCTGGTGCTCGTCCCTGACCCCGTCCAGCAGCGTCGCCGTCTGTTTGGCGATCCCCCGCCAGCCGAACTCGGTACGGGCCAGCCGGGCGCCCTCGACCGACAGGTGCTCGCGCAGCCGCTCGTAGAGCAGGGGCAGGCTCAGCATGGCGGCGAACTCGGCGGGACGGTTGGGGTCTCCGTACAGGGCGTGGACCCCGAACTCGATGTGCTCCTGCAGGCCACCGTGGACGGTGATCACCGTCGGTGTCCCGCAGGCCATCGCTTCCACGGCGGTCATCCCGAACGGCTCGTAACGGGAGGGTAGGGCGAACACGGATGCCGCCCGATAGTGGTCGGCCATCTCGTCGTCGGCCACGTAGCCCCGCCATTCCACGGCATCGGCCACCTCCAGGTCGGCGGCCAGCTCGGCCCAGCGGCGCACCGCGCGCCGGTCCCGCTCGTTGTCGGCACCGACGGCCAGCTGGAGCCGGGAGTCACCGACCACCTGGCGCAGGTGGGAGCGCCCGGATCAGCAGGTCGTACCCCTTGTTGGTGGCGGCCCGCCCCACGGCGTACACGTCGTGGGCGCCGAAGCCGAGCTCGGAACGGATCTCCCGCATGCGCCGGTTGCGGACCGGGGTGTAGGTGGTTTCGTCGATGCCGGGGGGAATCATCGACACCCGTCGCCGGGGCACCTCGTAGTCGCCAATCAGCAGGTCCACCTGCAGGTAGGTGGTGGCCACCACGTGGTCGCAGCGGCGGTAGATGAGGAACTCCTTGCTCACCCGCTCGTCGAACCGGTACGGGGAGAGGTCCATGTCCGACTTGCCCATGTCCTGAGACTTCCACGACCCGAGCGAGTGGGGGGGTGTGGACGTGGGGGATGCCCAACTCCTCGGCGATATGCTGCCCGGCCCATCCGGCGTCCCAGTAGTGGGAGAGGACGGCGTCGTAGCGGCGGCGTCCCGCCCGCGGGTCGGCCAGGAAGCGGC